>JAJTBW010000012.1 GCA_021286705.1 Sphingobacteriia bacterium | reverse complement strand
CTATCCTCTCCCTATCCTCTCCCTACAAACTCGTGTAAGATAGGAACTATATAGGGAGAGGATCTAGAGGGGATCTAGAGGGGATGTTGTGGAGATGTTGAGGAGATGTTGAGGAGATGTTGAGAGAGATCATTTAAACCACGAAAGGCACGAAAGGCACGAAAACTGCTAGATGAAGAATTTCGTGTTTTTAGTGTTTTTCGTGGTTAAATGTAATCTGCGATTCAAAATTCAAAGATTGGCCATTGGCTATTAGCTGCTGGCTACGGGCAAAATGGGTTAATTTTACTCTGGGAGACCCAAAAGAGTGTCCTTGAATTTTTAGATTATTGTTTATCTGTGTAGTATAAAACCTGCTCAATGAAGGTGTCGAAGTTAGGAGTTTAATAGAATTGGGCTTTATAAATTGGTCTGATAAAAAATGGGTGTAATTTTATTTCCAGTGTTAGTTTTCTGTCTATCCTTACTTTTGTATTAAATCAGATATAATGAATAAAAGAATAATAGTAATCTTTATTCCGTTGCTTTTGAGTTTTTTCTCCGTACACTCAGAAGATCGATACTATTATAACATGACTGATGGATGCCTGGAGGTTATGAATCATATTTCTTCGTTAAGGCTTACCGAAGCTCGTCGAATTATTGAGGTGGAGAAAAAGCGGATGCCTGGAAATAATATCCCTTACTGGCTTGAGGATTACCTTGATTTTCTTGATGTGATTATTGATGAAGAGTTACCTTTATACAATCAATTTCTTGAGGCTAGAAAGGGTAGAGTAAATAGGTTAAATCATGGAGATGAATCTAGTCCGTGGTTTAATTATTGTAAAGCTGATTTGGATCTGCATCGGGGGTTGGCTGGTCTTAAGTTTGGAGATTATATTGCATCAGTACGAACAATTAGCAGAGCCTATTCTCAATTTGAGATTAATCGTAAAAAGTTTCCAGACTTTTATCCCTCTTTGATTCAAATGGGTTTTTTACATGTACTCGTCGGTAGTATTCCTGATTCGTATAAGTGGGTTGCCAAACTAGCAGGTTTTAAAGGAACTGTATCAGGTGGCCTTTCTGAACTCGAGGAGGTGTATGCGTGGAGTATCAAAGAGAATGATCGAGTCTTCTACTCCTCTCAGTCGCTTTTCTTGCTGAGTTTTATTTATATGAATATTGATGCAGAGCATAAAAGAGCCATTGCATTAAAGCAGCGGGTGATAAAGAGTAATGGGGGTTCTGTCAATTTAGAGCCTTTTGAGGCGTATGCTGTTGGTAGTATCTGTTTTAAGCTTTCCCATGGTGATGAAGCTTTGAAAATCCTTGAAGGTCGAGCCTTAGGAGGAGGTCGTAAGCATATTCCTTATTTGGATTTTATGACAGGATCGGCTTATTTGATGGCTGATTCAGATCGTGCTATTACCTATCTGACTAGATATGCTAAGAATTTTAAAGGTAGGAACTTTATTAAAGCAGCATGGCAACGGATAGGCTGGTATTATCTGCTTAGAGGAGATACAGTAAATTATCGGAATGCAATGAGTAATGTACTGTCTCGAGGTTACTCAGTGGTTGATGCCGACAAGCTTGCTGAAAAGGAGGCGAAATTGAAAACGATTCCGCATGTTGGGTTATTAAAAGCTAGATTATTATCAGATGGTGGTTATTATGACAGAGCTCTTGCTTTGCTTAAAGAGTCAAGTTTTAGACGAACTTTATATACTAAAGCACATATTGTAGAGTATCAATATAGGATTGCCCGGGTTCTTGATGAGCAGGATAAAGATGACCAAGCTATTGTTGAATATACAAAAGT
This sequence comes from Sphingobacteriia bacterium, assembly GCA_021286705.1. Taxonomy (GTDB): domain Bacteria; phylum Bacteroidota; class Bacteroidia; order Bacteroidales; family TTA-H9; genus JAJTBW01. The sequence goes on along the minus strand of JAJTBW010000012.1, from coordinate 36,233 downwards.
CTATGAACTTGCTTCGAAGGATCCTTGGTATTATGCTGCTAATTCATGCATAAAAATTGCGGCAATTTTAGAAGAAAGGGGAGAGAAAGTACAAGCATCAATATGGTATGCAAGATGTTTGGATTTAGATTTTGAAGAGTATAAGAATAGCCTGAGCCAAAAGGCTAAGGCGGGATTAGAGCGCACATGCAAAACTAAATAACTATGCGATTAGTAATTCAACGGGTTAAAGAATCATCGTGTGTAATTGATCAGATTGAAAGAAGTTCAATTAAGCATGGTTTACTTATTCTGGTCGGAATTGAGCCATCAGATACAATGGAGGATGTTGATTGGCTAGCAGGTAAGGTTTCAAGAATTCGACTCTTTGATGACGAAAGTGGTGTCATGAATCGTTCTGTTGTGGAAGCGAAAGGTGAGATTTTAATAATTAGTCAGTTTACTCTGTTTGCATCAACAAAGAAAGGGAATAGACCATCATATATACGGGCAGCTAGGCCTGAGGTTGCAATACCGCTTTATGAATCATTTATTTATAGAGTTAAGGAATTAACTCAAGTAAAAGTCGAAACAGGTGTTTTTGGTGCAATGATGGATATCTCGTTGATTAATGATGGACCTGTCACTATAATTATTGATTCCTTATTAAAAGAGTAGGAGCCTAACCTCAGAAAGGTTATATACATGATATGTACCAAAAATCTCTTTTATTAGCGGATTGTTTTATGATTAGCTTCTGGCAAACAGCTTCTGGTTGATAGCCACTAGTTTCTAGCAGCCATCAGCCAAAAGCCAATACTCTTACCCACCGGATTTTAGTAAGAATACATTTTAACTTGTACTTAGGTATTAATGAGACTTACAATGAAGCCATGAATTTTGCTTCATCTATAATATATCTTTGATGAGTGCCAGTCCCAATCAACCCTTTCTCGTCATAGGCATCTACTTGAAAAGTAAGCTTTTTGCCTTCAACGAGAATTAATTCAGATTCGCACCAGACTTTCGCACCGACTGGGGTAGCCTTAATATGTTTAATGTTGAGGGCCGTTCCAACGGTATTTTCACCGGCATTAAGTTTTTCAGAAACACTTAGGAGGCAGGTGTTCTCCATAAGTGCAACCATTGCTGGAGTGGCGAAGACCTCAACTAAACCAGAACCGTATGCTTTAGCTGTATCAGATGTTAATACGATTCTTTCCCGGATACCTTTTATACCTGATGTTAAAGTGTTATTCATGTTGAAAGTGGAGGTTTATAGATTTAATAAGATCTGGGTGCAGGCTAAGATAAACAGGACAAGAAAAGGCAGCTGCTTCTATCAGTTTTTTCTCTTTTGGTGAATATTCGACATCCGGAAAATAAAGATCAATTTTAATTTCACCTACTCTTCTTGGATTTGAAGCCATTATCTTAGTTATGTCTGCTTTCGTTCCATCAATGTTGAACCCGTGTGTTTGAGCAGCGATCCCCATAATTGTAATCATACAACTACCTAAAGAGGCTGCTAGAAGATCAGTTGGTGAGAAAGCTTCACCTTTACCTTGATTATCAACAGGCGCATCTGTGATGATTGTGTTTCCTGACTGAAGGTGGGTTGCTACAGTTCTAAGCTGTCCAGTGTACTCGGTATGTATTGTTGCCATAATCAAATAATATTTATACAAAAATAGAAAAACCCCGTTGGACAAGGTCCTCAGGGGTTAATTGAATCTGGATGATATGATAAAGACTACTTCTTGTCTTTTCCTTCTTCCTTAGCGGTTTTAGCTGCACCGTCGCAAGATTTGTGTCCGTCTTTCTTGTCGCAGCAACCTTTAGCATCTTTCTTATCGCAACATCCTTTTCCGTCTTTCTTGTCGCAACTTTTCTTAGCATCTTTCTTGTCGCAGCAACTTTTCTTATCTTTTCCTTCTGCTTTGGTTTCAGTTTTAGGAGGATCCTGAAGAGTTGTGATGGCTAATGGAGAACTAGCAGCAACTAAAGCGGTTGTGCCATTGAATCCAAGGAACATAAATGCTACAAGTGATAAAGCGAGAACTAAGTTTTTCATGTTAATTAAGGTATTTATTTAACTCAATAGGTTTGATGCAAACTTAGTACATTATTTGGGGTGATGGTTGTTAATAACTTGTTAACAGTGGTTAAGGGTGTGTTAATATGTATGGAGAGAGAAAATGTTTGAATTTATTAGCTTGGTAAACTGATCTGCTGAGGTCAAATAATAGGGAAGGGGGAGTAAGTAGATTAAGTATAAAGACTTACTTTTGTAAGCAATAGATTGTGTTATGATTACATCTAAAAGGGTCAGACTTTTAATAGTATTAGCTAGTTTCTCTTTATTGGGCATCATAGCAACTCAAGTGTATTGGGTTAAAGAAGCTTGGCATCTTAGAGAGGAGCAGTTTGATTCAAAAGTCAAGATCTCGCTTAGGATGGTGGTGAATAGGATGTTTACTCTCGCAAATGCAGATACTACTCAGCAATTAATCGAGAGTGTGTTGTGTGAGTCCAGTTGCGGAACGGTTGGTATGAAAGATTCAATTCAGGCTTTTAACCAAAAGATTTTGGATTCATTGTTAAGAGATGAATTTAAGAGTATGAATCTTGGTGAGGATTATGTCTATTGTATCTATCTTCTTCATGGCAAAAGATTTGTTACTGGACGACCTGAAGCGTTTATGCCTGAACTTCTTGAGTCTCCATTGTCATTATCCTTAAGTTGTATAAAGAAAGCAAATGCACAGATATTGGCTGTTTGGTTCCCACAGAAGCAGAGTATAATTATGGGTAAATTATGGGGATGGTTATTACTCTCTGTCATTTTCACACTTGTAATAACGCTTACCTATGCCTACACCATAATCTCATTTGTCAGACAAAAGAAGCTTTCAGCGCTAAAGACAGATTTTATTAATAACATGACGCATGAGCTTCGTACCCCTGTCTCAGCAATTTCTTTAGCCAGTGAGATGCTTTTAAATTCAGAGGTTAGTACTAATCCCGCAAAGGTAGAGAAGTATGCTAGCTTAATTTTTGAGCAGAATACACGTATGAAAGGTCTTGTAGAACATGTTCTTCAAGTTAGTATGCTTGAACAGGGGAAATTCACCTTGAATGTGGACGAGTTTGATGCTCATGAGGTACTCAGAAATCTGGCAAGATCTTACCGTGTTATTCTTGAAGCTCGCGGTGGACAGATAGAGTTGCATCTAAACGCTTCTCCCTCGATTATTAAAGCCGATAAGCTGCATTTTACAAGTATTATTTCAAGTCTGCTTGATAATGCAAATAAATATTCACCGACTACTCCTCATGTTAAGATTACTACTTTGAATGCCGATGAAGGGATAGAGATTCAGATTTCAGATAATGGAATTGGCATCGCCCCTGAATATCATTCCGAGATTTTTAGGAAGTTTTTTAGAGTTCCCAATGGAAACAGACATGATGTTAAGGGATATGGCCTAGGACTATACTATGTTTATACTATGGTGACAGCACATGGCGGACAGATTGGATTCATTAGCGAAGAGGGTACTGGAACGACCTTTGATTTGCATTTCCTTTATAACGGACCAACTGATTTGGTACAGGATCCGGAGGATGAATAATAATATAAATTGAAATGGGGACTGACGATCGACCTATTAAGATATTATTAGTTGAGGATGATGTAGCCTTGAGCACTATTACCTCTGATTTTTTAGAGCTTCATGGCTTTGATGTTACTGTGGAATCTAATGGTGGCGATGCAGCAACCGCATTCTCCTCAAATGCCTATGATCTGTGTATTCTTGATGTCATGCTACCTGGTTTGGATGGATTTCTTTTGGCAAAGAAAATCCGTAAGGTGGATGAAAGTGTACCAGTTGTTTTTCTGACGGCTCGTTCTATGCCGGAAGATAGAATAGAGGGGTTTAAATCGGGTTGTGATGATTATATTCTTAAACCTTTTAGTGCTGAGGAACTCATACTTAGAATACGTGCAATTCTAAAACGATGTAATCTAATTCAAGGCCAGGTTAAAACAAGTTCGTTTATTAAAATTGGAAAGTATCTGTTTGATGAGCGAAACATGTCTTTGAGTCTTGAAGATGATATACAGACTCTCACAAGAAGAGAGGCTGAATTGTTGAAGTATTTTGCACAGCGACAGAATCAATTGTTGCCCAGAGATGAGGTCTTAAAAGCCGTTTGGGGTACAGATGACTATTTCATTGGCAGAAGTATGGATGTATTTATTACTCGTTTACGTAAGCGATTGAAGGGCGATTCAACTATCGGAATAGTCAATATTCACGGGTCTGGCTTCAAGCTAGAGGTGAAAGAAAATGAGATATAAATATTGAATGGTTAAAATCAATTTATTAATAATCCCTACATTTGTTGCTCCCGTGTCTTATTTAGGGATATTGGGCTTACTTTTAACCTGTCATTATAGTATTAACCACCGTTCTAACCAGGAACAATGAGATATCTACGTTACAGCACATTTTTATTTATGCTTCTGTCGTCTCTTTTCTCAATGGCGCAGACAGCTACCATTCGTGGTTTCGTTTATGAAAAGGAAACCGGTGAACCTGTTATGTTTACTAATGTCTATCTGAAGGGTACTACCTATGGTGCCTCAACAGATGTCAATGGTTTTTATACCATTACAAAGGTTCCAGCCGGAAGCTATACTCTTTTAGTTACTTCCTTAGGCTATGATAGTCTCTCAGAGAAGATAACTTTGAAAAAGGGTGATGTCATCTCTCGACAACTTTACCTTATTAAGGCAGCTTATATGCTTGAGTCATTCAATGTAACTGCTGCCAAAGAGGAGGCAAGGACTGAGACAAGAACCTCTGTTACCAAGATTACCCCAAAACAGATGAAGCAAATTCCAACTATTGGAGGTCAGGCTGATTTGGCACAGTATCTTCAGGTTCTCCCTGGTGTTATTTTTACCGGTGACCAAGGCGGCCAATTATATATTCGTGGAGGTAGTCCAATTCAGAATAAAGTGCTGCTTGATGGAATGGTTGTATATAATCCATTCCACTCAATCGGACTTTTCTCTGTATTTGATACTGACCTTATGAGAAGTGCCGATGTCTACACAGGTGGCTTCAATGCTGACTTTGGTGGTCGTATCTCTTCTGTCATGGATATTACTACTCGTGATGGTAATAAGAAACGACTCGGAGGAAAGCTTGAAGCTAATACTTTTGGAGCTAAGCTGCTTCTTGAAGGTCCCATCAGTAAAGCTACCGACGAGAATGCGAATGCTACAACATTTGTTCTTTCAGTTAAAAACTCTTATTTGAGTAACTCATCTAAGGTTTTTTATAAATATGTTGATGAAAACGGTCTACCTTTTGACTATACTGACATATACGGAAAGATTTCATTTGTCGGCGAGAATGGATCGAAGGTGAGTCTGTTTGGATTCAATTTTAACGATGCTGTTACAAACTATAAGTCGTTAAGCGATTTCTCTTGGAATTCTTTTGGTGGGGGTGCAAACTTCGTGGTAATACCAGGTAAGGCTCCTGTTCTATTAGAGGGCAGTGTTGCTTATTCCAGATATGAAACCACCTTAAAGGAGGCTACCGGTAATGACAAAAACAGTTCTATTGGTGGTTTTAATGCTGGTCTGCAGTTTACCTACTTCTTAGGTAAGAATGAGTTCAAATATGGTTTCGATCTTCAAGGTTTCGTTACCGATTATAATTACCAGACCAGTCTCGGCTCAAGTATCTCTGATAAAGATAACACCACTGAACTTGCTGGTTTCGTAAAATATAAGATGAATTTCAATAGGTTTATACTGGAGCCTGGTTTAAGAATTCAAGCATATGCCTCAGCTGGGGCTATCTCTCCTGAACCTCGTTTGTCAATGAAGTTTCTAGTTTCTGATCGCTTGAGACTTAAAGGTGCTGCAGGTCTTTATAGTCAGAACCTAATGAGCCTTAGTACTGATAAACAAGTTGTAAATCTATTCTATGGATTCTTATCAGGTCCTGAAAGTGCACCAGCTAATTATAATGGAGAGTATGCAAGTGATGTGCTTCAGAAAGCTGGGCATTTGGTTTTTGGCCTTGAGTACGATGTTATGCAAGGAATGACCCTTAATCTGGAGGGGTATTACAAGGATTTCTATCAGCTAACTAATTTGAACAGAAAAAAGATCTTTGATACAAATTATCCAAATAAACCTTTAGAGCAAACAGCTGATTTTGTTTATGAAACAGGTACTGCCAAAGGTGTTGACCTATCGATAAAATACGAGGTTGGTAATTTATACCTCTGGGGTGCATACTCACTTTCCTGGGTGAATAGAGATGATGGTGAAGTTGTATATTCTCCTCATTATGACCGTAGACATAATATCAATATTGTAGCCTCTTTGAAAATGGGTCCTGCTGAAGACTGGGAGGTTAGTGCCAGATGGAATTTTGGTAGTGGATTCCCATTTACCCTTAATCAAGGTTTCTTTGAAAAATTACCTTTGGAAGGGAATGATCCAACTAGTGGCAATGGTAGTTTGGCTATATTCTATGATGAGATCAATAAAGGAAGACTCCCAACCTATCATCGTCTTGATTTGAATTTAAAGAAGACTTTTGAATTGAATAAATACTCCAGTTTAGAATTAAATGCTGGCGTAACTAATGCGTATGACCGTGCAAATGTATTCTATCGTGAAAGATTAACAGGAGAGAGGGTTGACCAGTTGCCCATTATGTGGCAGTTTGGAGCCTCTTTGACTTTCTAGTCTAATAGACCTCAAAAGCTGAATATAAAGCAAAAAGTCGAGCAAATCTTATAGAATTTGCTCGACTTTTTGTTTTATAGTTACCTATTAGATTCTTTAGTTAATCAGTTTAATAAATCGGAATGTTAAAGCTAAACCTTGATCCCTTTCCAGGGGTACTTGTCACCTTTAGTTCACCTCTATGCCTATGTATAAATTCGATACATAAACTTAAACCTAATCCAACCCCTTTTTCATATCTGGTACCAGGTGTACTGAAATGAAGTTGAGGATCGAGTATCTTTTCAATGTTGGATTCCTCAATACCAATGCCAAAGTCTTGAACATAGAATACAACATGATCTTTATTAGACGACTCAGGTTCTTCTATGCCTATTTTAACTACAGATCCTGCATTAGAGTATTTAATCGCATTGCTAAGTAGATTTCTGAAAATGGTAGTCAACATATTGACATCTGCGTTTATGACAAGAGATGACGGGATTAAATTATGTAGTGCTACCTCTTTTTCTTTAGCTTGACCTGACAGAAGTGTAATGCATTCTTCTGCTGTTTGCATTGGAATACTTCTAGATGGATTAAAATCTATTTCCTGATTTTGGCTTTTAGCCCAGTATAATAGGTTTTTAAGAAGGTTATGAGTTTGTTGAACTGATAGTAAAGCCCCTTGAGTGAATTCTGCTCTTTCTGTCGGTGAAAGTGATTCAAAGTTTAGAAGTTTTAGGACTTCGGCTACATTAGCAACTGGCCCTAGAAGATCATGAGCAATAATCTGAAAGAGTCTGTCACGTGTAACATTGGCTTCTTTAAGTCTGATGTTTGTCTGGCTTAACTCTTTTCTTTGTTTTTGTATAGTGAGTTGAGCTTTTACTCTGGCTACAACCTCTTCTTGATGAAAAGGCTTGGTTATATAATCTACCCCACCTGATGAAAAACCTCTAAGTTTATCTTGATGAGAATCAAGTGCTGTAACAAAAATGATGGGGATATCAGCTGTCTTTTCGTTTTGCTTTAGTCTTTCACAAACCTCAAATCCATCCATCTGAGGCATCATAATGTCAAGTAGTATTAGATCAGGTATGACCGTATTAACGAAGTCAATAGCCTGCTGCCCGGATCTGGCTACTGCTATGTTATAGTTGAATTTTCTAAGAATTGCTCCCAAAACCTGCAGGTTTTTAGGATGATCATCCACCATTAATAGGATGGGGGCATTGGCGTCAATTACTTGGCTCTCCTCGAACATCTTGCTGTTTTAATTGCCGCAAAGATAGTTGATTTAGTTCGATGCTTAGCTCTGCCTAGATATGTTCTTTAATGAGATTATTTTACATGCTGGCAATAATCCGGTAGGTGTTATATACTGACTTATAAGTGTATTTGGTGTAATGTCAAATGCTGGATTTATCGCTAATGATTCAGGATTACTGATCATTATCTGTTCTGTTGTTTTCTGTTTTGTTATACCCTCAAAATGTGTTACCTCTTGTTGGGTTCTGTTTTCTATTACGATCTCTTTTCCTGTCTGACACTCTTTATCAAAAGTTGTTAATGGAGCTGCCACATAAAAAGGGATTTTATAGTATTTAGCGGCAATTGCTTTATCTAGTGTTCCAATCTTGTTAGCTGTATCTCCATTTAGTGCAATCCGATCTGCTCCCGTGATAATTAGGTCTACTTTTTGACTTCCCATTATCCAGGCTGCCGCATTATCCGTTATGATTCTGTGTTCTATTCCTTGCTGATAAAGTTCCCATGCCGTAAGTCTGGCTCCTTGGAGTCTCGGTCTTGTCTCGGAGACGAGAACAGTAACCCTTTTGCCGTTCTCCACTGCCTTATAAATGGGTGCAAGAGCACTGCCCCAGTCGGTGAAAGCTAACCAGCCTGCGTTGCAGTGTGTCATAATTGTAGCTTCATCAGGGATTAAAGTTTCTCCATAAGAAGCAATATTTTTGCATTGATTCTCATCATCATCGGCAAATTTTTCAGCAGCTATTTGTGCAGCTGTTGATGATTCAAGAGCCTTTGAGAATACCTCATTCAAGCCATGGATTAGGTTGACCGCAGTTGGTCGTGTTGATGCAATTTGATTATACTTAAGTTTTAATTCAGATTCACTTTTTACCTCATTAGATGCTATTACCATCGCATAGGCTGCAGCAACACCAATGGCTCCTGCACCTCTTACAGTCATATTCTTAATAGCCTCACAAACTTGATCCGTTGTTTTTAGCTCTATAATTCTAAATTCAAAGGGAAGAGAATTTTGGTCAATCATATAGAGGGTTCTGTTAGAGAACCAAAGTGTTTTATAGTGCTTGTTGAATACAATCATTTTAGAATAGATAGTTTGGTCTGTTTTCAGTTAAGTAAAGTTAAAGCATAATACCGGACAGATGAAAGTAACCCGTCGAAAGTAAATACTTTAGGACTGGTTCTGTAAAAGTCCTCAGATTGAAGAGTTGGCTTATGCAAGGTTGAATTCAAGAGGATAGATCATAAAATAGTATTTTTGCAAAGAAATATCTAATTGATGAATCGGAGAATAGAAATTATGGCCCCGGCAGGTTCATGGGAATCTGTTCGTGCGGCAGCAAAGGGTGGAGCAGGAAGTGTTTATTTTGGCGTTGGCAGATTGAATATGAGATCAAGATCATCGCAGAATTTCTCAATAGATGATCTTAAAGATATCGCTAAGTTCTGTAGCGATGAGGGAATGAAGAGTTACGTCACCTTGAATACTATAGTCTTTGATCATGAATTAGATGAGATGCGTAGGGTGGCAAATGCATGTAAGGAGGCCGGTGTAAGTGCTATTATTGCATCAGATTTATCGGTATTGCAGTATGTAAGCTCTATAAAGCAAGAGATTCATATAAGTACTCAATGCAATATCACAAATATAGAGGCGGTTGAATTCTTTTCCAAGTTTGCAGACGTGATGGTTCTTGCCAGAGAGCTATCTTTAGAACAGGTTAAAGCAATACATAATTTAATTGTTGAAAGAGATATCAGGGGTCCTAAAGGAAATCTGGTTGAACTTGAGCTTTTTGCTCATGGAGCTCTATGTATGGCTGTCAGTGGAAAATGTTACCTCAGCCTTGATAATATGAACTCATCAGCTAACAGAGGAGCATGTTTGCAGGTCTGTCGTCGACCCTATAAGGTTACTGATAAGGAGGGAGATATCGAGTTGGAGATTGATAATGAATATATCATGTCGCCAAAGGACCTAAGTACCATAGGGTTTATTGATCAAATTGTTGATGCTGGTGTGAGTGTTTTAAAGATAGAAGGGCGTGGTCGTTCTCCTGAGTATGTTCTGGAGGTAACACGGGTCTATAGAGAGGCCGTTGACGCTCTTGCAGATGGACAATATACTGACGCTAGGATAGAGGAGTGGAAAAACAGACTCTCAGGGGTCTATAATCGTGGTTTCTGGGATGGATATTATTTGGGGCAGAAACTTGGGGAATGGAGTAACGGACATGGATCTAAGGCCACTAGGACTAAAAAGTACATAGGCAAAGTCACCAATTATTTTAGCAATCTTGGTGTTGCAGAGCTCAAACTCGAAACCGACGATCTTAAACCTGGGGATCGTATCATCATTAATGGACCCACAACAGGAGTCGTAGAACACACCGTTACAGAGATCCGATTAGAGCTAACTCCTGTTGAGGTAGCTCTAAAGGGTTCATTATGTTCTGTTGCTTTACCTGAACTGGTTCGTCGTCAGGATAAACTTTTTAAATGGGTAGATTCTGAATAACAGTTAGTCTTTAAATTATCCTCTGAGGAAGAGAACAGCTACCAGTGTTAGTGCCAGAAACATTCCGAAAAGTAACCAATAGGTGCTTTCTTTTGTTTTTTCTATTTCATCGTTTTTACCTCCTCTAGGAGTAACAGATGAGTTTTGCTTTCTGCTTTCCATTTCTTTGTGTCTTTGAGTGTAATACAAATAGTGATTTAAATACTTGGGTTAAGTGGTGTTTCTTTGCTTTGTCTTATTCAAATTATGGGGGTTAATAATAAAAGAACAATCATAGTAAAAAAGGGTTTACATTTTAAAGTATACTTAGTAGTATTTTATAAGACAGGAGATTAGATATTAAGGTTGTCTAATAGGTCAAATATTTTTGTAAGTAGCATATTTTATATGCTTCTTTGTGTGTGACCTGAAATCTTACTTATGTTTTTTAATGTATAGTTGATGCGATTTAAGAAGAAGTGGTATCTCTTTATCATCAGCTTGGTTCAAGATTTGCTATATGCTGTTGTCGACTCTATTTTAATATCAGACGGAAAGTATCTGAAGTAAAAGAGTGATATTTTGTATTTTTGCAACAAATTTGATTATATGCAACTTAGCGAACAGGAATTATTCAGACGTCAAGCTCTTGAAGAGCTACGTAGTCTAGGAATTGAGCCTTACCCAGCAGAGCTTTTTGAAGTAAACGTTCATTCTGATGAGATCCACCGTCTCTTCCCTGATGATAATAGTCTTTTTCAGCAAGTTTCAATTGCAGGCCGTATCATGGGAAGAAGAATTATGGGTGCTGCTTCTTTCGTTGAACTTCAAGACTCTATGGGCAGAATTCAACTTTATGTTAAACGTGATGAACTTTGCCCCACTGAAGATAAAACGTACTATAATACTGTCTTTAAACGTCTTCTTGACATTGGTGACTTTATCGGTGTAAAAGGGTATGCTTTTGTTACTCAAATGGGCGAGATCTCTATTCATGTTACTGAACTGAAACTTCTGTCTAAGTCGCTTAAACCGTTGCCTGTCGTGAAAGAGAAGGATGATAAGGTTTTTGATGCCTTTACCGATCCTGAAGCAAGATATAGACAACGTTATGTCGACCTGGTTGTTAATCCTGAGGTGCGTGAAATCTTTAGGAAAAGAACTAAACTGGTCAATTCCATGCGTGAGTTCTTAAACAATAAAGGGTATCTTGAGGTTGAGACGCCTATTCTTCAACCACTATATGGGGGTGCTGCTGCCCGGCCTTTTAAGACTCACCATAATAGTCTGGATATGACTCTTTATCTTAGAATAGCTAACGAGCTTTATCTTAAGAGACTCATTGTTGGTGGATTTGATGGTGTTTATGAGTTCTCCAAAGACTTCAGAAATGAGGGAATGGATAGATTCCATAACCCAGAGTTTACCCAAATGGAACTCTATGTTGCCTATAAAGATTACGACTGGATGATGAATCTGGTTGAGGAGATGGTTGAGAAGATGGCTCTGGATATTCATGGTACAACTCAGGTAAAGGTTGGTGAGAATACTATCGATTTTAGAAGACCTTGGAAGAGATTCACTATGTTTGAAGCTATTGAGCACTTCACAAAAATTGATATCTCTAAAATGGATGAGCCTGAATTAAGATCAGTTGCTAAGGATCTTAAAATTGAGCTCGATGAAACTATGGCAAAAGGAAAAATCATCGACGAAATCTTTGGTGAAATGTGTGAACCATACTTAATTCAACCAACATTCATCACTGATTATCCGGTTGAGATGTCTCCTCTTGCTAAGAAACATCGTGATAAAGAGGGACTCGTTGAGCGTTTTGAGGCTATATGTAATGGCAAAGAGATCTGTAACTCTTTTAGTGAGTTGAATGATCCTATTGATCAACGTCAACGTTTTGAAAGCCAACTTGAACTCGGTCGCCGCGGAGACTCCGAATCTATGGTTTTAGATGAAGATTTCTTAAGAGCACTTGAGTATGGGATGCCTCCTACTGCTGGTTTAGGAATTGGTATCGATAGAATGGCTATGATTATGACTGATGCTCACTCAATTCAGGAAGTTCTCTTTTTCCCGCAAATGAAACCTGAAAAGAAAGCGGCTGTTAGTACCGATGAGGAATTTGCTGCTTTAGGGATCCCAGCAGAATGGATTCCGGTGCTTAAGAGTAACGGTTTTCAAACAGTCGAAAGTCTTAAAAAAGTTGCCCCTGGGGCCCTCTTCAACCAACTTGGTGGACTACGTAAGAAGAATAAACTGGAAATTGCAATGCCTTCTCTTGATCAGGTTAAAGCCTGGTTAGCATAGTAGGCAGTTAATTCCTTAAACAAACGGGGTGCTATAAAATCTATGGCACCCCGTTTCTTTTTATAATACATAGTTATAGAAGATATAGCGGTTATCTAGCGTTAACAACCACAACTACCTCCACATCCACATTGATGATGGCTCTCACTGGCATATTTTTTTGCCTCGATCTCCATTAAAATAGCCTCATTTAAAGAGTTGAAACTCTCTACAATTTCATCTCTTAAGAGTGAATACTTTTCAATCTTCTCGTCTGTCGTACCAGTGAAGAGAGAGGAATCAAGAAAACTCTTATGTAGTTTATGCCTAACCTTCTTTGAGAATGTTGGCATTTGATCTCTTGCTTCATCGCTCACTGAAATTACGATATCCCATTTTTGATCCAGGTATTCGTTTATTGACTTTGGCTTGTGGTTAGAAAGATCTATATTAATCTCCTTCATTGTTGATATTACCTCGGTTGGTATTTCATTATCGGGGGTGATACCGGCAGAAAAGACCTCAATCTCATCGTTATTTGATGCTAACCATGCATGTGCCATCTGGCTACGTGCACTGTTTTTTGTTCCAACTATTAATACTTGCATGTGCTCTTTTTTAATTACAGTATCTATGAAACTATTTTCAATCAAAATTGTTCGCTTATTTAGAATAATTCTTAGATAGTGGCATTTCACTTTGATTATCAAATGGTATCTCTCGCTAACTGATCGGCATCATTATTAAATTAGCACTCAATGTACTGCAATTGTTACCCTCTTTCCATTCATGCTTTTCTTTGTGTGAACATTTTTTTATGATACAGTGTTTAATAGTCTCCTAACGCGTGTGAATGCTTAGTTTTATGGGTGTATATCAAAAAAGGAGTCGATTGTTCGACTCCTTTTTTTGTGCTGTAATTTAGCTCTATTGATTGATCGAAAATGCGATTATTGAAACTATAGATACCAATATGGTGATCGAAGTAATGGAAAGACTGATTATTAAACTCCACGAGAAATAGCGTTTAAGGGCTTTGAATCCTAAATAGAAGTCAGAATCACTATTTAAGCGTAAAGCATTTTTTGTTTTGTTTGAAAATTTAAGTAAAAGAAATGCCATAATAATAATAAAGGGGAACATAAAACCGATGATCAAAACGGTACCTATTATTTGAGGTGGAACTAATTCTGTAGTGATAAGGGTATATAAGGTCGTGAAGAAGGATAGTGTCATTATGGCAGCCAGGACTATTAGATATATTGAGAAACCTTTTGCCCATCTAGCAGCTGAATATAACTCATATGCCGCTGATTCAGTAAGTTCTGTCTTTCTTTCTCTCGATCTTGTATTGATATCTTCCATCGGCTTTTATTTGTAAAAATAGAAAACTTTTGTTTAGGGAATTTAATTGTTCTAATTGTTATGGAAAGCTATGGTGGGTAAGTAGTTGTTCTAGAATAGATCATGTTCCTGATAATAGATCTGCATATCAGATTCTAGGATAAGATGATTGAAAAGAAAGGTTAAGGTAAAAAAAAAGAACACTGATTAGTGTTCTTTTTGTGGAGCGTATGGGAATCGAACCCATGACCTTTAGACTGCCAGTCTAACGCTCTAGCCAACTGAGCTAACGCCCCTTCTTGTCTTTAGGGACGGCAAATTTACAAAGATTTTTTATTCGTCAAACATTTTTAGCGTAATTTCACATGGAATTAGGTTCTCAGTATTTTGAGTGCCCCTCCTTGAAATTTTAGATTAATGTCAAAGCTTTTTCTCATTCCTACTCCTATCGGAAATCTTGAAGATATTACTTTGAGAGCCTTACGCATTCTTAAAGAGGAGGTTGATCTTGTTCTCGCTGAGGATACCAGAACAACAGGCAATCTTTTGCGACACTATGGTATCTCAAAAAAAATTCAGGCTCATCATCTTCATAATGAGCATCAAACTGCTTCTAACTATGCTAATCTTATCTCCGGCGGTTTACGAGTGGCATATCTAAGTGATGCAGGCTCTCCAGGCATTAGCGATCCGGGTTTTCTACTAGTTAGGGCCTGTATAGAAAAGGGAGTTGATGTTGAATCTTTACCCGGTGCAACTGCTTTTGTACCTGCCTTAGTGAATAGTGGATTACCATGTGATCGGTTCCTTTTTGAGGGCTTCTTGCCTCATAAAAAGGGACGCCAGACAAGGTTAATAGAGCTCTCATCATACCCATTTACAATTGTATTCTATGAATCTCCTCACCGTATAGGAAAGAGTCTAACTCAAATGGCTGAGTTCTTTGGGGGTGAAAGAAGGGCTTGTGTCTCAAGGGAACTGACTAAATTATTTGAAGAGAATAGACGAGGTACCCTTGCTGAACTGGCTCAGCATTTTTCAAGCAATACCACAAAAGGGGAGATTGTTATTATTGTTGAAGGTGCTTCAAAGAAGAAAACTATCGATGAAAGTGAAGATGACCAATAAGAGTAATCATTCTGGAAAGGATATCGTCATCAAAGACTGGAGTCATCTACAGGAGATGCTATTTTATGACAGTTGGGATCAAAAGATAGACCGGTTTAGATCCGGTTATGTCTACAGAGGTCTATCTGATGCCCGTTATGAGTTAAAAACTAGTTTGATGCGTCTTGGTGGAGAGTATAACCAGTTGGAAAGACATTTGTTAAGAAACTTCCGAAAGTATGCCATGCGTAACACCATTCCTGGGGAATCTGTTTGGAATTGGTTAGCAGTTGCCCAACATCATGGGTTACCAACAAGGCTTCTCGATTGGACTTATTCTCCTTATGTGGCATTACATTTTGCTACCTCAAATCTTCTTAAGAGTAATATTGATGGAGTAATTTGGTGTGTAAATTATGTAAGAACTACTCAGTATCTGCCGACAGTTTTAAATGATTTTTTAAGACAGGAGGGCTCTAATGTATTTACCCCTTGGATGTTAGATAATGTATGTGGTACATTAAGAAACTTTGAGCATCTGCAGGATGATCCGTTTATTTTGTTTCTTGAGCCGCCTTCACTTGATGATCGAATTATTAATCAGCATGCTCTCTTCTCGCTGATGAACAGACCTGATGCCTTGCTCAATGAATGGTTACTGCAACAACCTGATCTGTATTTTAGAATTATTATACCAGCAAATCTTAAGTGGGAGATTAGAGATAAACTTGATCAAGCTAATATTACTGAACGAGTGTTGTTTCCCGGACTTGACGGGCTGAGTGTTTGGTTGAAACGGCATTACTCGCCACGATTGACAATAGAGCAAATGAGTGAGAATTTTTTAGAAGATTTATAATATGAGTTTTACCTATAGATACCCCAGACCTGCTGTTACTGTCGATATAGTTCTTTTTCGATTAGTTGAGGATAAATGGCAGGTTTTATTGATTGAAAGAAAGGCAGATCCATTTGCCGGGCATTGGGCCTTCCCAGGTGGCTTTGTGGATATGGATGAGGATCTTGAACAGGCAGCGCATCGTGAGTTAAAGGAAGAAACCTCTCTATCTGATATTAGCCTGACCCAATTTCATACATTTGGAAAAGTAGATCGAGACCCACGAGGCAGGACTATTAGCGTGGGTTATACTGCTATTCTGCCAGAGGGGATCGATATACAACCAATAGCGGGAGACGATGCCGCTAAAGCAGAGTGGTTTATTATAACTAACCTACCTAACTTAGCATTTGATCATAATGAAGTGCTTAATTCTGCGCTCAAGTTTCATAAACAACAAAAGAATTTAGATATATGTTAATGGTTCATCCTGCAAGAAGAATTATCCTGGGAGGTATGTCTTTTGGAAAACCCTGGGATCAAAATCCGATTACATCAGAACAGGTTAGAGAAGCGAATTTAGCAATTGATGCGGCAATTGAAGCCGGAATTGGTACTATAGATTTAGCTGATATCTACACAAATACAAAAGCAGAACAAGTATTTGGGCAAGTGTTAAAGGATAGGCCCGATCTAAGAGATAAACTCCTGATACAGTCTAAGACGGGTATAGAATTGCATGTAGCACATAATGGTTCAAATCGCTATAACCTGACATGCGATTATATTATTGAAAAAACCGATCAAATCCTTAAGAGAATCGGTGTTAAGTATCTTGATATGCTTCTGTTGCACCGGCCTGATCCTCTGGCCTATCCTACTGATACAGCTAGAGCAATTGATATTCTTTATCAACGTGGGTGGGTTCGTAGTTTCGGCGTAAGTAATATGTCTGCACCCAGATTAAATCTGCTAAATAGCTTTACCGCTCAAACAATTAGGGCAAATCAGTTGCAATTTAGTCTTGGACATTGTGGTATTATCGATGATATAGTTGAAGTGAATACTGACCGCCAGGCATTGGTTGGTAACCATGGTTTGGTTGAATATTGTATGCTAAACGATATCTCGATTCAAGCCTGGGGTGCAACGGATAAAGGAAGGTTCTGTAATCCAATTTCTGAGACTACTCCTGAATCTGATAAACCGATAATTACTAAAGTCTTTGCCCTTGCTGAGAAATACTCTGTAGAGCCTATTGCCATTGTCACTGCATGGCTTATGGATTTACCAATGAGGGTAGAGCCAGTAATTGGTACGATCTCTCCTGATAGAATTAAGGCTGCTGCTAAAGCACTCTGTTTTAGTCTCGACCGGGAGGATTGGTATGACTTGTGGATCATATCTAGAGGGCGTAGATTACTGTAAATCTGATCCAAAAATGTTTGTCATTGTCAAAATACAACCAAATTCAATATTAGAAATTATGAAACAAGGTTTTTTTATGCTTGTTTTCTCACTGTTAGGAATGTCTGCTTTTTCTCAGGTTATTCTAACCAGTGCGCAAAGTCCTGTTGCAGGTCAAAAATTGCTGTTTGATAAAGTGACTAATCCTGCCTCACTTCAGTTTGCCAGAACTGGCGCAAATCTATTATGGGATTTCTCACAGGTAGTAAGTGAGTTCTCAGATACAGTTAAATATGTCTCACCTGAGTTAACCGGATTTAGTGCTTCCTTCCCAACTGCCACAGTTGCAATGGCGCAAACTGATGGGTTTGGAATGATCTCTGTTACTGATCAAGCAGCAAATTTATTGGGTGCAATAGGTGATCCTGGAACTGGAGTACAGCCATTGCCCCTTACTCCACCTCTTCCTTTGTTTACTTTTCCATACACTTATGGATCTGCTATCGATGCCTCGAGTAAGTTGGTCGTTAAGATGTCGGGTGTAGAATATGGGATGCCTACAGCTGATAGTGTAAAGTATGTCATGACGCTTCATACCGTTCGTAATGTCCAAGGATGGGGAAAGTTAAAGCTCAAGAATCAGGACTTTGACGGAGCCTTGTTAGAGAAAACGGTTATGACTCAAACTGATGAGGCATTTATGAAGGTATTCCTGCTGGGATGGGTTACAGTACCAGGCTTTCCAACAGTCTCAACAGATACTACATACCGGTGGTTTAGTGGGTTAATTGCGCACCCTTATGTTGAAATCACCATGAATGATGGAGGAATAGCCGATTCAGCCCGTATCTGGGTTGGAGATTACAATGTTGGCCTTCGTAAGGTTAATGCAAATAATCTTACAAACTCCTACCCTAACCCTTCTTCCTCATCTGTCACAATATCAAACTCAATGCTCACAGATGCATCGTATTTAGTTAGTATATTCGATGTTAACGGGGTTGAAGTTTTTAAGGCAACGTTGAATACTAATAGGACCGGTAGCATCGTCATCCCTATTTCTACACTCTCGAGTGGTTGTTATCTTGTTCATCTGTCCTCCCCTTCTCTTGAGCTAACCACAAAGATTATTAAACAATAACAATTCTGTTCTACTTCTTATTTTTTAACGCTTAAATTAACTCCCCTTTGTTAATCCGAGATCTTTAAGCAGATATGGTAGTGATAGGATAGTTTATATTTCTAACAACTTTTCTTTAGGACGATTTGTAGTCAAGTGATTGCAAATCGTCTTCTTTCTTTATATCCATTTCAGTATTGAAGGCTAGAAATTAGACTACAACATTGTCTTAAGCCTTTATAAGATTTTCTTAGGCTATATGCATGTTTCTGCCAACTAGTCATACGATTTTATAGATAGATTAAAGAGTCTAAGTTTTATTAATAGTTATGTTTGATTTGGGTTTTTATGGTGAGGTTAGTTGATTGATAATACTTTAATGGATTAATGGATGAATTTTCTAATTGAGGGTTTGTAAATGGTATTATAATGATTTTATTCTTTCTCATCACTTCATATAGGTGTTAGCTGACTATTTGTCTCTTGAAAATGACGGCACGGTAAGTGATGATGTCAGCCGGAAAAAGTGGATCAGAAAGGTGAGATTCTTGTCCTAGTAATCTGTCCTTTGGGGTGAATCTATTTATCTAAGTCTGGTTGATTAACAAAAGATAGATTATTAGTATATGATAAATCCTTTCTCATTAATGATTGTTTAAGTAATCCAGATAAAGAATTATATGAAACTAACGACATTTTTGGTGTTTTTTGGAATCGTGTTATCAGTATACACGCTTGTAAATTATTATATCTTTTCTAGAGGCATGCTTGCTTTACCTGCTCATAGTCAGATCAGAGCAATGTTTCCGTGGATATACTGGGGTTTAGCCTCAAGTTATGTTGTTGCCAGAGTTCTGGAACGGGTTTGGTTAGGTCCCGTTAGCGATATCTTTATGTGGGTGGGTTCTATATGGCTGTCTGTTTTCGTCTATCTTCTATTAAGTGTCTTACTTGTAGATTTATTGAGGGCGGTTAATTATTTCGTTCCGTTTTGGAATTCGATAGTAGGTCCTGAAACAGAAAAGTATAAACTCTTCTTGTTTTGGGGAGTTATTTCGGTAACTGGATTAGTAGTTTTAGGTGGTTTTATAAATGCTGCTACCCCACGAGTAAATCACTATAAATTAGAACTCGATAAGGAGCTGCCAAAGGAGGGGATTAGAATCGTTGCAGCTAGTGATATTCATCTGGGAACATTAATTGGCCCCTCTCATGTTAAGAACCTAGTCAGGTTAGTTAATAATCAAAATCCTGATATTATTTTGCTGGCAGGTGATGTCGTTGATGAAGATATTGCTCCGGTTATAAGATACGATTTGGGTTCGTACCTGAAGAAGCTGTCCGCTCCGATGGGGGTATATGCAATTACAGGAAATCATGAGTATATCGGTGGGGCGGAATCAGCAGTCACTTACTTGTCAAAGTATGGGTTAAAGATATTGCGAGATACTACTGTGTTGGTAAATAATCAGCTAGTAATCGTCGGACGTGAGGATAAGGATAAAAGTCGATTCTCAGGAAAACCAAGAAAAGGAATAGAAGAATTAATGAAGGGGGTTGATCAGACAAAGCCTGTTATCCTGCTTGATCACCAGCCATTCAATTTAGATGACGCTAAAAAGATACCGGCAGATATTCAGATTAGCGGACATACACATCATGGTCAGCTTTGGCCTTTTGGTTATATCACTTCTGCAATCTTTGAACTCAGTAGTGGCTACCTAAAGAAAGGTGGTACCCATTATTTTGTTTCTAATGGTTTTGGAACCTGGGGACCTCCGGTGAGAACAGGTAATCGACCAGAAATACTGGTAATTGATATTTTTGGTAAAAATAGGTAGTCCCTCATATCAGGCTCTACTGACACTGCCTCAGCTAATTAGATCTTTCCAGTATGTTCTTTGTTTGCGGGCTTTTTATAGGCTTTACGTAGGGTACAAGGAATTCTATGGGGATCATGTGTGTTATGTTAATTAGTAGCACTAATGCAGGAGTGTCAGCTTAATTTAAGTAGAATGTAAAACTGTGTTATTTCTGATAAGGCAGAATTTCTGGTTTAAGAATTTTAGATAATTCTGAATAAGGTATAGTGAAGTCAGATTGCCCCATAGCATATGGGGCAATCTCATAACTATTGTATATTACCCTTAACCCTGTGTTTGAAAGGGCGATGTTCTCTGCCAATGGTAGAGCTCCTTTATCTAACCAAAATCCTTCTTCTTCAAGATTTGCTTTGCCAGAGATGTTTCTACTAAGTCTAAGATATCTTTCGCATAATTTAACTAGTGGTTGATATGAGCCAGGTATAAGAATATCTTCGAGGTGAATTTCTTTGGCGTTTTGTGGGTCTAGCATCATTAAGGTAAATGAGGTGTTAGGATGAGCCCCGCCTTCATATGAGAACTCAAAGAATTCAATTGTTACTAGCTTTTGATTATTCAGGATTACCTTAGCTTTTTTGTCAATGCTCCAATTCATTGGATTATCTGGAAAATCTTTAAGAAAGTCTCCATAATTCGCAAGGAAAGAAGCTGCAAAGGCAAACCCGTTACAATTCAGGCTATCATTATTATAGCTGTATAGTTTATGGTTGATTAGCTTGTTAATGGAGGAGCCAATGATAGTATCAGTAAATAGTACTGAACTTATAGATAACTCAATGGGTTGGATTCCTTCCTCTTGGTTGGTGTTTATACTTAGTTTAAAATCGGAAGATTTATAAGAAAGACTATCCGTTTTTTGACCTACTGTAAGGAGCGGTAAAGCAGCAAGAAGATAGAAAAATAGATTCTTTAACATTCTCTTTAGGTTTTATGATAGTGGGGTTATTCCCTCAATAAAGATAAAAAAAAGCCGACTGTGAGGTCGGCTTTTAGTTGCATTTTCATTTTATAATTGTCACTAATTAAGGGGACATTTAAAGTAGTGGCATTTGAAATGCAGAGTATTCAGAGGTTATATTATTTTTTTATAATGACCTTAGAAGTATAGAGTTTTCCGTTGCTTATAATTGAAACGTTATAGATACCAGAAGATAGAGTATTAACATTTATTTTCTTATCAACTGGAAGATTTGCCATTGATATTACCTGATTCCCTTGCATGTCGTATACCTTAACTGAAGTCACAGAAGGAAGGTCTTGTGATAAATAGATAAAGCTGCTTGCAGGGTTGGGATAGAACTGAAGGGTATTAGCAGAAGAGGGATCATTAATACCAACGCCCATTTCAACGACAACAGAGATAGAGGTGGAAGCAACAGAGACTCCACATTCATTAGCTGATTTAACAGTTACAGAAACTGTTCCACTGTAGTTTTGATTCCATTCAATAGTGGTATTGTTGGAAGTATTAAGGAAGTTTCCGGCAACAGAGGGTTCAACAGCCCAGTTATATTCTGTGGCCATTGGAACTATATCAGTTGAGTATTGTGTTGTTTGTGTAGCTCCTGTATAGACTAATGTTGGTCCGTTAGGAGTAGCAGGAACAGCAGGAATAGCACCTTGGGTTATGATAGCTTGACCGGTCATTGTTGAGGTGCATGTACCACCGTTAGCTGCGTTTACAGTGTAAGTTCCCAAACCAGTTTGAGGTCCAAATGTGACTGCAGAACCATTACCAGTTACAGTTGATGTGGTAGCAACAGCGTCTTTATATAGAGTGTAAACTGTGCCATTATCAGAGTTTGAAAGACCAATTTCCACACCTGCTGATCCCGGGCAAAGAAGACCGCCACCAGTGACATTGTAGCTGGTAGGAGCTGTTAATACATCAACTGTTATTGGAGTACTTGCAGTACCGTTGCAAGAGCCATTATACGACGCTGCAGTGATCGTGGCTGCTCCTGAGAAAGCTGGATCCCAGTTTACGGTAACCGATGCCCAATTGGGAACTAATGTACCGGCCGAGGCTGGACTAATTGTCCAATTATATCCGCTTACGGGATTAGGACTTGTTGTGGTGTAATCACTACTTGCCGTTCCTTGACATAAAGAAGTAGGTCCGGTTGGTTGAGTAGCTTGACCGGGTTGTTCACTAACATCTATAGTCTGTATAGCTGACCAAGGACTATTACCGCAATCATTTATTCCTCTAACTTTTAAGATGGCCTGACCTATGAATGTATCATCAAAGTTAACATTACAACTAGTTCCGCTAGGTGTTAAGACAGCCGCTGTTGATGGAGATATCTCCCATTCATAAGATGTTGCTGTTGCAGAGGCAGAACTGAAGTAATATTGATCAATAGGATTAGCACATAACCCATTTGGTCCAAATGGTTTACCCGGAGCGTCTGGGGCTGTTCTAACAGTGATATAACCAGTCTTGACGGTCTTATTTCCTGTTGTAGCATTAGAAGCAGTCAGTGAAACATTGTAAGTCCCAGCTGTTGTATAGTTAACTACAGGGTTTTGTAGAGTTGACGTACTTGGGTTACCACCAGGGAATTCCCATTTCCAGTTAGTTGCACCAACTGATTGATCCGTAAAGTTTACTGAAGATGGGCCACAGAAGTTGGTTTGGCTTGCAGTGAAGTTTACGGTCATCGGAGCCTGAAGAGCTGTCAAAGAAACTTTATTTCCTTGAAGAATTTCTTTAGTTGAGTTGTCTTGTAAGAAGGCAACAAGCTCACAATGATCAGCAACCCAAGATGCATCTTTGGTAAATGTAAGGCTATAGATTTGCATGTTTCCACTGGTGAAACTTACATCTGAACCATTGTAGTCAGGAACCATTACACGATTAACGTAATTTAGTTCGGTTTGTCCTTGCCAACTAACGGCTAGTTCTGATTCTGTTAAAGCAAGTTGAAGCTTTAATGGGCCGGCACCTGTATAGGCAGCAACCTTGTTAATGACAACAGTAATAGTATAAGTGTCTCCGGTATGCGTACCCTTAATATCCACAGTAAATGAAGAGAGTACCGCATTTCTTTGGTTGACCATCGGAACGTAGGTGGTATAAAGACTCTGAGTATGGTTGCCACCTTCATACGTTAAAGTTCCATCAAACTTGGCAGTTGGGAATCCTGTGATGTTGTAATAACTGTTACGAGCATCTGAGCCCGCATTTGCATAACTATCGCCATTGTGATTTTCTACAACAGCAACATTGTAACCATTGGCTATAAGATCATCAGCACCCATGGCTGCTCCAGGACAGTATTGACACCATGTACCGGTGCCAATCTCTAATACAACCATCTGACGGGGAACCTGTTGAGCTGTTACAATTATACCTGCAAGTAGGCATAATACAAAAAGGGAAAATTTCTTTATAGGTTGAAAATGAATTTGGTTTAAAGTGGTGTAAATGTAAAAAAAAGCAGGGATTCATATCAAACTTATTTAAGTTTTTTATGAATCCCTGCTAATTATGTAGCAAATTGATTATCTACGGATAATAATCTTCTTAATTACTGGTGTAGAACCATCTATCTTGATCAGATAAATGCCATTTGACAACGAACTAACATTTAGGGTCTCTTCTTGATTTTGGAATACACCATTCATAACTTCAACTCCGGTGAGAGTCATAATAGAATAGGTAGTGTTAACTGCAGGTGCTGAAGAGAGTCTAACCTTAACCTCATTTGATGCCGGTGTAGGATAAACCTGAGCTAATAAAGTTGGAAGTGTGCTCATACCAACTGCACTTTGAACTTCGATAAAGGCAGTCTTAGAAACGGTATCAATTTGACTTCCGCGGTTTACGATTAATTGAACGGTATACAATCCGGCAGAATCATAGGTTACAATGGGATCTTTTTCTGTCGAAGTTGAAGGATCTCCACCTGGGAACGACCATTCGTAGGTTTCAGGAGCATCAATATAACCGCCAAAGGTATTGTTGGTGAATTGAATAGGAATGTGTGTGTTAACAATCGTTGTATCAACGTCAAAGTCAACAGTTAGGTCAACAGCACCTCTTTTTATGCCTTGAAGTACCTCCTTGTTTGAAGCCTGAATAAAGCTGACAAATTCGCAATCTTCAAATACCCAGTTGGCATCCATGTCAAATGTAAGCGTCACAGTCTTCTCATCAATGCCAGTCATATCTATCGCTGTCCCGTTTTGATCCGGAACCATTTTACGGTTGACAAAATTCAAATGTGTCTGACCTTGCCAGTTCTGTGAAATATGACTCTGGGTTATCGCAAAGTGAAGCTTAAAGCTGGTTGCGGTGGTAGCACTATTTTCTTTTTTAATGGTGACATCTGCCTGGTAGCTGTTACCACTTGTGTTGGTAATTACCATGCTTAAGGTATAATCGGAAAGAACAGCCATTCTTTGATTATACTTTGGAAGATAAGTAGAATAGAGGCTATTGGTATGGTGCCCCCCTGAATGTTTTAATAAACCATCAAAAATTGCTGTTGGATAACCGGTAATAGCATAATATGAGTTGCGAGAGTTTGAATATTGATTGGCGTAACTATCACCATTATGGTTCTCAACTACAGCTACCTGTTGACCATTTTCAACCAAATCATCAGCTCCTAATGCTGCTCCCGGGCAATATTGACACCATGTTCCAGTGCCAACTTCCATTATAACCATCTGACGAGAGACTTGTTGTCCAACAACAAAACTGGACAATGTTATTGCCAGTAAGAATAGTAGAGTTTTCTTCATGATTTTCGTTTTCGTAAAAGTTGTTTGTAAATCGCGCCTAAAGATAATTCAACTTACGTTCCTTGCCAATACTTTGGCGTTATTTTTTGCAAATTATATATCCTATCTCATCTGACAAACAGTTGCTTAATCGTGTTTTATTTGTATTTCCAGTTTCCTTATGGGAATTCTTTTGTAAAGCTATTAGTCTTATAATCTCTCTATTTACTTCAGTTGACTTAATATTGATTAGCGTCAAACGACTCTATTGTTTTGGGTATCTCTGATTATAGGTAGTAAGATAACGTCAGAGAGGGTTTTCATATCTTTGTAACATGAAGACCAATGGAATGGAGATTTTTTCAATAAATAGCGAGCGTGATTTTGAGTCGCTTTGCGTTGATACTTATCTCTATCAGTTTGAAAGAAATGATCTTTACCGGCACTTCTGCGTACTTCTAAAGAAGACTCCCGATAGGGTCACCAATCATAAGCAAATCCCATTTCTCCCGATAGAGTTCTTTAAAACGCATAAAGTATATTGTGGAAGTGATGATCCTGATATTACTTTTTCGAGTAGTGGAACCACTGGTATGGTTACATCGCAACATGCTATAAAGCGTGTTGACCTTTACATCCAAAGTTTTTTATCCGGATTCAGATTGGCGTATGGAGATCCTGAAGACTATGTTTTCCTGGCCTTATTACCGGGTTACCTTGAGAGAACAGGATCCTCCTTGGTTTTTATGGTCGACTATTTAATAAAGGCTAGCTTAAATCCACTTAGTGGGTTTTATCTGTATGATCTTGATCAATTGATTAAAGTGATCTTTGAGGCTAAGAAGACTGGCAAAAAGGTTTTGCTAATTGGGGTAACATTTGCACTTCTTGACTTGGCAGAGCGGAAGCCTGACTTAAGTGGTGTCATCATCGTTGAGACAGGTGGAATGAAAGGCCGTCGTAAAGAGATGATACGGGAAGACCTGCATAACTTCTTATGCCAAAATCTTAATGTTGATTTTATTCATTCCGAATATGGTATGACTGAGCTTCTCTCACAAGCTTGGTCTTATGGCTCAGGAGTCTTTACCTGCCCTCCATGGATGAGGATTCTTATCAGAGATATAGATGATCCGTTATCTTATTCACCAGTTGGACGGACAGGTGGCATAAATGTTATTGATCTTGCTAACCGTGAATCATGTTCTTTCATTGCTACTCAGGACTTGGGAAGAGTTTTTAAAAATGATTCTTTTGAGGTTTTGGGAAGATTTGATAATAGTGATATCCGGGGTTGTAATCTGTTGGTTGTGAAGTAAGATGTTTAGTAAGTCTAACGTACGATAAAAAAAGAGTGCCAAAGTCATTTGACACTCTCTTTTTTTAAAACTAATAAGACTATTTACATTTAAGAACGGTCTTAACTTGATATTGAGCTGATTTTAGATTTGGACCAGCTTTAACGAGTTTAAAGTTTGTACATGCATTATCAGAATCTCCTTTACCGGCATAAGCAGTGCCTAGCTCAAAGTAGAATCTGTTTTTGTCCTTCTGTTCAAGAGCAATACCTTTGTTTGCAGCTTCAATGGCAGCATCCCATTTTTGCAGTTTATTGTTGGCCGCTGTTAGATAGTAGTAAGCATCGGCTGATTCACCAAAGGTTAACGACTTAGTGATGTTTTCAACTGCTACCTCGTTGTTATTCCCTTGAAGAGCCTTTGCACCAATAGCAAGTAAGTGAGATTGTAAGATCGATTTTGCTTTTGATGCATCATCTGTTGCGGCACCTACCGCATTTAGTCTTTCCAATGTGGCTTCCATGTTTGGTACGTCCTCTTTTTCTTTATAGACTATCATTAAGCCCAGTAATGATTTTGTTAAAGAAGGATTTAGTTCTAAAGAACGATTGAATTCAGATATGGCACCATCATAATCCTTTGTTTTCAGTTTGCCATTTGCCTGAACCATATAAAATTGACTAACTAGATTCGTCGCTTGTGCTTTTACTTTCTCGTCATTAAACTCAGTTGAAGCCTTTATCGCTTCTTCTCCTGCGGTAATAGCACCAGCAAGATCTTTTGCCTTATAAAGATTGTTCGACTTCTTAAGGTAAAGTCCGGGAATAATTTGACTTGATTTCATTTTAAGATCCATTCCTTCATCACCAAGCTTCTCAGAGATGGCGATTGTATTTCGGAATCCGAGGATTGCTCCATCAACATCGGTTTCCATTTTTGAGATGGCTTGGTTGAAGGCTTCGCCGGCTTCAGCCATTGTTTGTGCACTTGCTGTATAACCTAAAAAGGCAAGTAACATAAGGGTAAATCCTCTTTTAATCAAATTCATACTCATTGGGTTTAGTACGTTTTTATGTTATCAGTGGTAACAAATATACAACTTAACGATTAAACAAAAGCTAAGCCAAAAAGATGTATTGCTATAAATTTCTTTTAGTTGGGTCTTCCATGCCTGTATCGGTTCCTACCAAATCCCTTTCCCTGCTCTCTGTTTTGTTGACTGGAAAAGAGTGTCTTTAGCTTTATTCTCTGGGTTGAATCGCATATATCCAACATAGATTTCATAAAAGAATATGCAGCTATTCTTCTTAACTTTAAAACATGGGCACTTGAATCTACAATCTTTTCTATCGCTGATGAATCAGATGATGAACTTGAAAATAGTAAGTCAATAAACTGATTACTAAGTCTTGTGTCTAGTTGTTGTATGCCTTCTAGTCTAGTCCGATAATCCTTACTGAAACTTTTATAAAGGGGTTGCTGCTCTTGATTAAGATTCAAATACTCGGGAATTCGGCCTAAGCCTTTAATGGTCGGGTCTAAATGATTATTTATATTATCTCCCGCCATGGCAGAAGTCTCCTGTTTTCCCTCTTTTTCTCTTATAAGAATTACCGTTAAGGTTGTTCCTGTTATCAGAAAAAGAGATAGTGCTGTTATAAATGGTATGAAGAATTTGTCTCGTGCCATGGATTAATCATTTTGAATTAGGGCGTCAGGTATTATTTCAGTGCTACTGGTGAGAATCATAGCGAAAATCTCCGATTCTATATTTTCTTCCGCAGTTTGCTGGGATTGGCCGGAAGTCAACGCTATACCAAGAAGTACACCTATAAAGATGGCGGCAATTGAGGATATCGGCACAATCAATCTTTCATATATGGATGATTTTTCTGCTTGAGTTCGCCTGTAGCCAGTCTTTGCCAAAATACTTTCTGTGAAATCAGGCAAGTAATCAGGATTAGATTTCTCGATCTCCTCCATCGTCTCTGAGACTTTTCTCAATAGACTTGAGCACCTCGAACATGTCTCCAGATGTTTTCTGACCTCATCTGAATATTCATTGATATCGGTGTGGCCTAACTCAATAATTTGCTGAATTGTCGATTTACAGTCCATGTGCTAGTTGGTATAATAATCAGCTAAATAGCTACGAAGTGAAACTTTTGCCCTTTGAATAAGTGACTCTATCGCCTTAGGCGATGTCTTCATGATCAAAGCTGCCTCTTTTTGCGATAACCCTTCTGATTTTGTTAGAACAAAAGCCAATCGTTGGTTCTCCGGAAGTTTATCTAATGCCCATTTCAATACAGTGCTTTTATCTTTTCTTTCTATGGCTTCATTTAAAGAATCAACCATGTGAATCTCTGGTTTTATTGATAGTAGCTCAACAGCCCCTTGAAACCATTTTCTGACTCCTCTTTTCTTATTCAATGACAGATTGATTGCTATTCTGTAAAGGATTGTTCTAACAGAGGCTTCTCCTCTATAGGAATCAATATTTTTAAAGAAATGAATGAAAACCTCCTGTGATACGTCTTCAGCACAACCAACATCGCTTATGATCCAACTAACCGTTCGAAGTACCATCTTCTGATTTTGATCAACCAGCTGTCGTGCTGCTCTCTCATCTCCCGCCTTTATCCTGCTTATGAGCAATTGATCTGTCATAAACTTATTGATGATGAACGGATTTGAAGTGAATAAAACCTCAAATCCGCTCATCTTGACTACTAATTTACAATATGATTTGAATAAAACTCAATTAAACGTTTTATTTACTAATGGGCTCATTTGACTTAACCTCTGCATTGTCGCATTGCCCATTCTGGTTATTATCAACGTAGTTTGAACGATTACCCCTTTTACGGTTGTTCCACTGGTTATTAATTGTGCCTTTACCCATTGATCTATTTCTATGACCATTTCCAATTCTTTGGCCATTTCTATGATCACATACTCCATCTTTATTGGAATCAATATAGTTTGGCCCTCTTCTCGTACCTGAAGTTGAGTAATTATCACATACTCCATCCTGATTTGAATCAACAAAATTGGCTCCTCGTGAGTTTTGTCGGTTGCCAATATTTTCATCAGATGAAGTTACTGCCCCATTTTGAGTTGCATTAACATTTGAGGACGATTTAGCGGTAGTTTGTCCGATTACTGTTGAGGCGCTGAAAATAAGCGCTACTAGCATTAGTTTTGATATTACTGTTTTCATAATAATGATGTTTGATTTGATAATTAGACACACTTGGAATTTTAAATCCTTCGCTTGAAGTGAAAAAAATATTTTAATACACTGATTGAGCCCTAACTTTGTTGAATGATGGATATGCCAAACTTAATACTGGTAACAGGAAATGGCCGAAATGTCGGGAAGACCACTTTAGTCGAGGCTCTCATTAAACTCTTATGCCAAAGAGGGTCGGTCTATGGCTTAAAAGTAATAAGACAGGATAGCTCAAAAGGTGATTCTCATGGAGACCATTCTAATCTTTTTAAGAGCTATCGTTTGGACGAAAAGCCTAGCCATTTGGCAGGATTAGATTCTCAATGTAATTTGAAAATTGAAGAGGAGACTTTGCAATATCCCAATAAGGATACTGCCAGAATGGTTAAGGCTGGAGCAAAGAGGGCCTGGATCATTGAGGGTAATGATGTTGATTTGGAACATGCAGTCTTTACATGGAGTTCCCAACTAGAATCAAATTCTATTGTAATTTGTGAATCCGCAATTTTACGTGAGTTTGTCAGACCTAAAGTGATGGTGGCTATTAAGCAAAGTCCTCCATGGGATAATCTGAAGGAGTGGAAATATCCATTTAATCTTGCAGATATTGTAATTGAGAAGGGAAGTGAAATGCCGGATTATAATCTCTGGGCAAAAAAAGTCGTAGAACTGATTAATCTACGCTAATATGACTGTTTTGGATAGCGATTCTAATTAACTTTACAAACTCTATCCTTTGAAGATACCGGAGATGAAAAAGAAGAATATCGCCAAGCCTAAGAAAGTCAATATATATGGATTTAGGGTTCATATGGCCGCAGTAGTAATCTACTACCTCCTGGTTCTACCCTTTGTTTTAGTCTTTACCGTAAAGCATGCTCCTGAAATACAAAAGAGCGGTAAGCAATTTGGTAATATTGTTGTTGGTGAACGATCTGACACATTAGCTGAAAAGATAGGTGATTCTGTGATCAATGCAACTATAGGTCAATCATTGGCTAATGATGATATAAGTAAGGGTTTTGTAGAGGGATATGCTGCAGGGAAAAGGATTGGTAAGCAGTTGGCCGCCCAAGATCTTAAGAAAGGAACCGCAAAGGTCAATGAGCTTAAGCAAGATCTTATTACTAAAGAGACCATTAACCCGGAAAGTGGTAATGAACAGGTTCATATTGGCCTTAAAATGCCACAAGATAAGACCGGAGAAGATAACAGTTACCTCTTTCAAATAAGAATGTTCCTTCTTGCTATTCTAATTGGAGGAGCTACTTCCATCCCGTTTAGGCGTTATCTATGGTTAAAGGCTCATCGTAGGCAGATCTCACCCAAATTACAGCAGTTTTGTAAAAAATGGATTATCCATCTTCCAACTGTCTATTCAAGTATCCTTGGTGCAGCTTTCGTAATCGGGCATCTCTATCTTGTAAACAGCATTATGAATAGTGCTAAAGACCAAGCCGATGCCTATGCCACTTTTAACAAGCAGTTTATCTTTGTTTCGCTCATTGCCTCTTTAGTTGTAATCACTTTTGCTTGGTTCTGGACTAAACACCGGGTACAGCTTAAATATCTTGAGCATTTCTACACTGAAGAAGAACTCCGTGTTCGGATTTTCAAGGCACGCAGCGGGCGTATCAGAACTAAACTCTGGGTTTCAAGTGGTGTTAGTACTCTGCTGCCTCTGGTGTTAGTTATGATCTATCTCTATCAAAGCCGCACTACCATAAGTGATCTTAATATAGACCTGACTCGTGATAATCCCGTAGCACTTAAGATTCTTTTTGGCGATTTCGGTGAATCTTTCGTTAATGTCAAGGAAATTGAAGATTCCTTCTACATCAATGCTATTAATGCCCTTATTATGTTCATTGGGATATGGGCAGGTGTTGTTGTCAGCCTCTTATATATCTTCTATTTCGTTAAATGGAATACTGAAGATATTGTTCTTCCTCTTAAAGATCTTTTGTCTAAGATGAAGGATACTTCTAACGGTGAACTTGAGCGATATGCTTTAGTTAGAACAAATGATGAGTTGGGTCAACTTACCGAAGGCTATAATGACATGGTGGCTCGCCTGAGCAATTATATCTCAAATATTAATAAACTCAACGAAGCATACTATCGATTTGTGCCTCGTCAATTTCTCGATATGTTAAACAAGGAGAGTATTACTGAAATCTCCTTAGGTGATCAGGTTGAGAAGGAGATGACGGTCCTCTTTACCGATATTCGTGATTTTACCGGCATCTCTGAAACGTTGACTCTTCAACAGAACTTTGATTTTATCAATAACTATTTGGGTTTAATGGAGCCTATTATTGCTAAAAACCATGGGTTTATTGATAAGTATATGGGTGATTCTATTATGGCTCTCTTCCCTGGAAATGTAGAGAATGCAATAAGAGCGTCTGTCGAGATGAGACAAACGCTGGAGGTCTTCAACCAGATAAGAAAATCTGAAGGAGAAGCTCCAATTGAAATGGGTATTGGACTTCATACCGGCTCTTTGATGCTTGGTGTCGTCGGCGGTCACGGTAGAATGGAAGGTACGGTTATCTCGGATGCCGTTAACTTAGCCTCAAGGCTTGAAGGCTTAACTAAGGTTTATAGTGCCGCTCTGATCATTAGTCAAGATACACTTATTAGACTCGAGAATCCTTTGTCATACCAGTATCGTTTCCTTGATATCGTTAAGGTAAAAGGGAAAAAGGAATCTGTGTATATCTTTGAAATATTGGATGCCGATTGGAGCCAAGAGAGCCAGTTGAAGATCTCTCAACGTAAGAAGTTCTCTCAGGCAATAGAGGCCTATCGGCGCAAAGAGTTTGTAGTTGCTTCTGATCTTTTTACTGAGATTCTTAACGAGAATCCAAATGACGGGGCTTCAAAACTGTACCTCTTACGTTGTCAAAAGAACCAACAGATAGGGATCCCTGAAGATTGGGATGGTATCGAGGTTATGAATACAAAGTAATGGGGTATTCCAGTTTAAGATTTCATCTTCTCGTGTTATGTGCTTTTTTACTGATAAGCACCAGTGTTGGTTTTGGACAAGATACCACCACTTCAAGAGTCTATTCTGTTAGCCTGGCTACCGGTTCCATACTCAAGAATTATCCCTCTTTTCCTGATCGCGGATTGATGGCATTAGGTTCAGCCTCTTTAGGATGGCAAACCTATGGCCATAGTGCCTGGCAGCAAGATTTCAGGTATCCGGTTTTAGGCCTTAATATCGTTGCCGGAAGTACAGGGAATCAACATGTGCTGGGTAATCTTCTTGCTGTAATGCCTTACCTATCGTGGAGCAGGGGTGATCTTTGGAAAAAGGAGTTGAAGGTAGGCTTGGGATTTGCCTGGTATACTAAACATTTTGATGCCTTAACTAATACGGATAACACTCTTATTGGTTCTCATCTGACCAATATCACTATGGTTGAGTTTGGCTTGTCAAGAAGATTATCGTCGGCCTTAGCTCTTCGGTTTGCCTTTGGCTTTTCTCATTTTAGTAATGGTCATACCCGCCTGCCTAATCTCGGAATTAATAGTCCGATTGCCTCTTTAGGGATTGTCTTAAAAGAACCTGAAAGAGGTCGTTATATTTTGCACCCGGATACGCTTAGATCAAGGTTTAGGATTCTGCTTGAGGCTGGAATAGGTTACCATGAGTTCGGAGAGTCAACGGAGCCTGTAAATGGTCCTTTGTATAAGATTTATTCAGTATCATCCGGGGTAAACTTCCGGGCTAGTCGTCTGCATAATTTCTATCTGTTATTAACCGGCTCTTACTATTCCAGTTTCAGAGGGTTTATTGAACGCACAGATCTTTTTAGAGATCATCAAATGATCAACTCCTCAACCCTCGTTCTCTATTTAGGTCATGAGTTTATGGCAGGCCATTTTAGTATCGATACCAGAGTCGGAGCCTATCTCTTTAACCCATTCAGGCGGCGATATACGAAAGAGATTCTTGACCAGGGATATGATGGTAGAATCTATAACTCCAATAAGTTAGGTGTTAATTACTATCTGTTTAACACTAAGAAAGAGAGAGGTAACCTTCGTTTAGGGCTCTATATAAAAGCCAATATGGGTCAGGCCGATTTTGTGGAGTGGCAAATCGGGTGGCTGCTTTAATCGTTGTTTTATGGCTTCAGGGTTCAGATTACTACCTGATTAATATGGGTGGAAATTCGTACCTTTACGTGTTCAATAAAGAAAATGCAGAAAAACTGGATCCTAAAGCCTAGAGGTGATGCCGATGTCATTGTCAAACTGGCAAAAGAGCTTGACATAAATATGGTGCTGGCCAATTTGCTGGTTCAACGCGGCATCTCTAGTGCTAAAGAGGCCAAATCGTTTTTCTATCCTTCGCTTAATGATCTTCATGATCCCTTCCTGATGAAGGATATGGATATCGCAATTGATAGAATAGAGAGAGCTATCAATCAAAAGGAGAAGATTCTGATTTATGGTGATTATGATGTTGATGGCACTACTGCCGTTGCATTGATGTATACCTTCCTCAAACAATTTGATTGCGATCTGTTTTATCATATCCCCAATCGTGATAAAGAGGGTTATGGGATTTCTGATAAGGGTATTCTTTATGCAGCCGAAAATGGGGTTACTCTGGTCATTGCAGTAGATTGTGGTATTAAAGCCATCGATAAAGTTGATCAGGCTGCAAAGGCTGGTATTGATTTTATTATCTGTGACCATCACCGCCCTGGTGATGAGCTTCCCAAAGCAGTGGCTATCCTCGATCCTAAACGGCCTGACTGTGAATATCCCTATGATGAACTGTCTGCCTGCGGCGTAGGATTCAAAGTTATTCAAGCTATCACCAAGAGGCGAAATCTTAATGAGGAAGCTCTTAAAGAGTATCTTGATTTTGTCGTCATTAGTATCGCTTCGGATATCGTACCGCTGACGGGTGAAAATAGAATACTTGCATACTACGGATTGGAACTGCTCAATAAGAAGCAGCTTCGCCCGGGTATTGAGGCTCTTATTGAGGTCTGTGGTATCTCAAAGGCCGAGAAGGGAAGTGATAGCCGTTATCTGAAAGAGTTGACTATTAATGACCTTGTCTTTGGAGTGGGGCCTCGTATCAATGCCGCCGGCAGAATAAAGGAGGCAAAAGCAAGTGTCGAATTATTGGTATCTACAAATCTTAAAGAGGCCAAGCTTTTAGCTGAGACGATTAACAACTGTAATAACGAACGTCGAAACCTTGATGCCCTTACTACACAGGAGGCAATTGTAAAGCTGGAGAAGATTCATGACGCTCATCATAAGATGACCACCATCCTCTATGAGCCTAATTGGCATAAGGGTGTTATTGCTATTGTAGCCAGTCGCTTGACCGAGGTCTATTATAAACCGACCATAGTCTTTTGCAATAGTAAGAACAATAGGATTTTTGATGGGGATGACTCTTCAGAACCCTCCGAGCCATTGCCAAACCTCATTACCGGATCTGCTCGTTCTATTAAAGAGTTTGATGTTTACGAGGCGGTTGAAGCTTGTTCAGATCTACTAGAGCATTTTGGAGGTCATAAATATGCGGTAGGATTATCGCTTAAACCTGAAAATCTACCTCTTTTTACCGAAAGATTTGAGGCTTACGCAAGAAAGGCTCTCGGAGAGAGGCCTCGTGTCCCTGAGATCGAAATAGATGCAAATATCACCCTTAATGAGATCAATAAGAAGGCTTTCGAGACCTTAAAGATGTTTGCTCCTTTCGGCCCGGGCAACCCATCTCCGGTTTTTCAAACAGACCTGGTGAATGATACTGGTTATTCAAGGTTGGTGGGTAAAAATCACATTAAACTTTCAGTAGTTCATCGCCATATCAGTGGATACCCTATCTCGGGTATTGCCTTTCAAATGGGTGACTATTTTAAAGAGATCTCTGCAGGCTCTCCCTTTAGTATTGTTTACTATATCGAGGAGAATGATTACAATGGAAAGGTTAACCTTCAGATTAATGTCAAGGATATTCATTTGGGTAAGCCTAACGCTGAATAGCCTCTTCCAGATTAGCCGCTTTCGTGCCTTTCGTGGTTTAATTGATCTACATGATGCAATACAATTGGATCATCTGTAATGGGTTATCTGTTTGTTATAATCTGAAACCACTCAGATTGACCCTTGGTGGCCTATAAAACCTACTTCTTACCCTGTTTTTCTTCAATTTTCATAAAAAAGCTGCAAGATGGGTTAATGTCTTTGAGTCTGTGTCTCTCCCCGCTTCTCTTGTTCCTCTCTCAATCCTCCAAATATCCCCTCAATAACAATATCTCCTCAACACCTCAACATCCCCTCAACATCCCCTCAACATCCCCTCTTTGTCCTCTACCTATTTAGTTCTAATCTTACACGAGTTTATAGGGAGAGGATAGGGAGAGGATAGGGAGAGGATAGGGAGAGGATAGGGAGAGGATAGGGAGAGG
>JAJTBW010000011.1 GCA_021286705.1 Sphingobacteriia bacterium | reverse complement strand
CCAATAAAGCATATAAATATCGCAGCACTGAATAGTGTCAAGGCCCATGTCCAATTATATCGACTCATAATATAGGCTCCTAGAAATCTTCCTGCGGCTCTTAAAATGAAGAAAATGGAAAGGGAATAGGTGGCCGCTAAGATGAAATCTCCGGTATAGTTCGCTAAAAGGGTTGGCATCCAAACATAAATAGCTGATTCCACTGCAACATAAAGAAAGGCACTCAGAGAAAAGCCCAATGCATAGTAGTCTTTTGTCATCTTTATTGTGCTGCGAAGTCCTGACTTTTGGTCGGTGACCTTTTTAGTTTCCGGGTAGGTCACTGAAAGTGCTAATCCGATTAGAATTAAACAGAGTGTGGCAGCAAAGACATAAAGATATTTCCAATCTATCCCTTTTGAAACTAAGTATGATACAAAAAAGGTACCTACAATAGCACCAACCCCAAAAAAGCCTTCTACAAGATTCATGGTTGATGTGTGCTCTTTGGTTGAATTGGTAATATCTCCAATTAGGGCTAAGGCTGCTGTCTTAAATATGCCAATTGCAAAACCAGATATGATTAGTAATGAAAGGAAAAACGAAAAGGTATTACCTAAAAGAAAGAGAAATGAGTTGATAGCAAAAAGAGATAGTCCTATTATAATGGTCTTTTTTCTTCCAAACTTGTCCGCTAGAAACCCCAATAGTATTCCCCCCAGTGCGATAGCAGTCATTGGACCATAATGCAGTAGGCCAGCCGCTGTCATACTAAGACTAAACTGTTTCATCACCTCCTTAATAATCTCTCCAACGGCATCTGTTGTCATTGCAAACATCATAAACATCAGATAAGTAAGCCATTTTATTAAGGCTGAGCTATTGTTTGGTTTATTATAAGTAGTCATTGGTTATATGTTTTTTATGATCTGCTCGGAGTCTGAACTATATCTTATTATCGACTTATAGTTGTTTAGCAATATTTCTAAGGTGCAACTGTGCTCTTCTAAAACCCAATCAATGATTATTCGATCTGTTGAGCTGCTTCTTATTGTACATACTCCTTGAAATGCTTTATGGGTATTTCTAAAGTTTATTAACCAAAGTAGCCTTTGGACCACTGGTTTAGTAAGTGAGGCCTCTATCTCTTCAAGACTGTAATTATGACGGTTTATTTCTCTCCCTTCTCCTGTTCGTTGAACGGCCTCTAAGTCATTGGCTCCAGCAAGTAATCCCATATAATAAACTTGAGGAATCCCAGGTGTAAAGAACTGGATTGCTCTTGCTGCTATATAAGCATCATCATCATGATTTAGAGCTGAATAATAGGAACATCGAATCTGGTGAACATCGAATCCATCTTCTGATTTATGTTTATCTGAATAAACTAAACTAAGATTGGCTCCTCTTTCCAGACATTTGTCTACTGTTTTTTTTGCATCTATACTTGGAACTATCTCGTCTAGATCGGGTTTCACCGGAATTCCATCATGACAATCAAGCATTGTAAATTGTTTTATGGGTCTGGTCTTAAGATAGTGAGTTAACTTGGTGGCTTGTTTATTGATTAGCGCTTCAAGTATTAAATAAGGGAGGATAAAGTCATATATCCAAAACCCATGGTCTGCAAGTCTATATTGAATAGAGTAGTGGGCATGAACTTCCGGAAGGAGTTCGAGCCCTTCTTTGTCGGCAACCTCTTTTACCCAATCTAAGAACTCATATATTTCTGGCTCAACAAAAAAGCATGAGGTTCCCATTTTTTTGATTATGTAACCAACCGCATCCAGCCTGACTGCTTTGACCTTTTGTTGACTGAAGTTCTTAAGGAAGGTGCGCAGTAATTCTTTTGTTTTTTTTGATTTTATATCAAAATCGATTTGTTCGGAAGGGTCTTCCTTCCCGAATGTTGTCCAAACACCCACTACTTTGTTTTGGTTGGGTAGGTAGAAGGAAGAATAGGGTAATTTTCGTCTTAGGAAAATTTTATCAATATCCTCTTTTCGAGGTTGGCCATCATTCCAGATTTTGTCGATAGTTAGAAATAGATCGGCATATTCAGAGTTCTCTCCTTTTTCGAGGTAGTCTTGGAAGAAGGTTGACTTTTGTGAGATATGGTTAACCATTAGATCAAGCATGATAGAATGGTTCTTGGCGATAGCCTGAATGTGATCCCATGTACCAAAAGATGGATTTATCTCGAGATAAGTCAAAGGGGCAAAGCCTCTATCTCCTGATGAAGGGAATGGAGGTAGAATGTGAATGCCTCCGGTAAAAAGATCTTTGAAATGGGTGTCAAGTACTTTATTTAACGTCTCCAAACTTCCACCGAGGGAATCAGGATAGGTAATTAACTGAACTTGATTTAACATGTGCTATCTGTTTTATATTGTCGGTTATATGGAAAAGGTCTGGATCGTTGGTGACAGTGGTGAGAAAAGGTAGGTAGCTACCGGGTTCTGTTTTATAGTTATAGCGGTTATACGTTCCGTTTTAGTGTCAGATCGTTTAAGATAAGCCAATCAGCAAGAAATTTGTGGCCGGCTATGATTTTGTGTTCAGTTTCAAGAATGTTTTCTATGAAGGGATCATTGACTTCATTGCCTCTGTTTCTTTTCTTTCTGTAGGGTAACGTTTCATTGTAATCAGCTGTTATAAAGATACGGGTGTCAATATTTTTGAGGAGACTGACATAAGTACCCTCTAAAATAAGAATTTCGACATCTAAAAGGGAGACGCTTTGCGTGATAGAGGTGTTCGAATGATAATCTATGAACGGGATCTCTATGGCAGGAAGCCCCATTGTAAAGTCAATGATTGTTTTTTGAAGGAGAGCCATATTGACCTCCTTGTGAGGGCCAAGCCATGAAGGGTCTGCTTTGCGTTTGGCATCGTTTAGGGCCGGGCTAAGAAGGAAGTAATTATCTTGATTAATAACGACGGATCTTTTTCCGAGGGACTTTAACTCATGGAATAGAGCAGCTCCTGTCTCTGTCTTACCTGATCCAGATTCACCAGCTACTGAGATAACATAGGGTCCATTTTTTGCTAAGATCATCTGCCAGATTTGAGCGATGAGGTCTTTGGCAACAGCGATGTGCGGGTTCAGGCTTGTTTCATTTGAGTTCATAATAGTATTGAAAATAGATGTTTCTACGAAGGAGAATTTGGGTGGATGGATCAATTAAGAAATTCATTTCTTTTTATGGTATCTCACAACAATGTATAAGACTATGTAGGAAGATAGGAGTAAACCCGAAGACAGAGTGTCTTTCTTCGGGTTGAGGATTCAACTAAAATTGATAGTTGATTGTGAAGTCGATTGCTCTCCCAGTAATTGGACGCCCGCGCATGTAGTTGACGGCGCCATCAGTAAATGTGTCACCTTCCATTTCCGTAATTCCAAATGTGTCAAAAAGATTGTTGACATTAGCTCGTACCGATAATCCTTTCGTTAGATTATAGGATGCAAATGCATTAACATAGGTAAAGCCAGGTAAAACCACGTTATTATCAAATTGAGCATATACTTTAGTAGTTCCAATAAAGCTTAATCCTATAGCTGCTCTATCTATTCTGTATGAAGGGCTGATGGTAAACATCAGATCGGGAACACGACGAGGAGTGTTTCCAACCTGGTCTTCATTATTGCTTTTTGTGATTTCTGCTTTAGTGTAGGTGGCGCCAGCATTTACTTCAAAGTTTCCTAATTTGACGGCTCCTTCTAGTTCTACGCCATAAGAGCTATAATCTACGTTAAAGACTTTATCAAACTCAGAGTTTTGTTCAGATAGCACTGCGTAGAATCCTGTAACATTGAAGGCATAATTTGGAGAGTTATATTTAAAGCCTAATTCTGCTTGTTGGATCTCGTCGGCGTCTAAACCATCGATGGTTTTTCCTTCTGAGGTGATGTATGAGGAATAAAGAAGTCGGTCGGCATTAGCCCTTGCTCCTTTGCTGTATCTTGCGAATAGAGCCTTGTTTTCTCCTAGCTTATAGTTTGCTCCTAAAGAATAAGATAAGTACTTATAGTCGTAGTTGACCGGGTGAGGATTGGCGTTATCGAGAACGGTAGTTGTAGAATCGATTGCAGACATTATTCCATCATTGTTAACATCGACAGGTGTCTGCATGTTACCTAGGTAATAACCATTTGCCGATCCCATGTCATAACGAACACTGGCATCAATGTTAAGATCGTCGTTGACATCTACAGCTACATTGGCATAGGGAGCACCAATAGTATATCTCATATCGTAACCTCTTGTACAACAATTTCCCCAAGCAGGAACACCGTGAGCATAGAGTCCATTCTCAGTTAAGGGTTTTCCATTGGCATCAGTGATATTGATCAGACGTGGATCATCTGAGACATCGGTAACATAAGCTTGCCAGAGCCATGTCATATCGATTCTTTGATAAGCTTCGTAATAGCCTGCAGTTACATGGATGTTATCGTTAAAAGTCTTAGTAATATTGAAATCGTTGGTGAAGTTATCAAGGCTGTTCATTTCAACATCGAAAGTATGGACTGTCATCAGGAGACCATTGCCGTTTAAATTAGCTATTTCTGATGCTGTTAGAGGAACGCCTGCATTGGTTCCGTTTGCATAACTAAGTGAATAACCGTCCCCGGCTATGCTTTTAGCAATATTGTCTGCTGAGTTAATTGAGACGGGAAAAGGAGAATTAAAGGTTCCTTTGTTAAACGCCATCCTTGCTTTATTGGTAACAGACCAGCCACCGTCTAGTTCAAAACCAAATTCTGCTCCAACTGCATATGAAATTGGATGCATTCCATCGCCAATATTGCTCGTACGCAGATTACCATTGCCATCTACCCCAACTAATTTTTGGAAATAGGGGCTCTGTAAGGTTGAATGAAGGGCATCATAACCTGTTATTGATTCAAAAGTAGGATCAGATGCGGTACCAGTTCCTTTTATGGGCATTGGCATATAACTGATAGCTCTATCGTTGAGATATTTTAAATAGACTCTGGCATATCCCGTTTTAAAGGTTTTTGTGAGGTTGGCCTTGATTTGACCACCATAGTTACCATTGTATCCGGCATCACGTGGTCCTTCTCCTTGTCTGAAGAAACCGCCCACATGAAAACTCACACCATCACCAATGGGTGAACCATAGTCGAAATCAGTCCTGAATGATTTATAGTCAACTCCTAGAGTAGTCCCAATGCTACCTCCTTCGGTGGCACCGGTTTTACTTATGAAGTTAATAATACCTGCTGGCGAATTACTTGCAAAGGTTGAAGCAGAGCCACCTTTTATGGCTTCAATTCGGGCAATTGAGTAGTCAGAGCGGAGGAATATATCAGCATTTCCAAACGATATATCTCCAAATTGCATAACGGGTAGACCATCCTCATGAAGTTGAAGAAATTTAGATCCACCTGA
Source organism: Sphingobacteriia bacterium (assembly GCA_021286705.1). Lineage (GTDB taxonomy): Bacteria > Bacteroidota > Bacteroidia > Bacteroidales > TTA-H9 > JAJTBW01. Next base: position 32,918 of record JAJTBW010000011.1, on the reverse strand, counting down.
GGTAATTGGAATACCTCTGACACTTAGATTGGCGTTACCTTCACCTCCTGTTGCCTCTGAATGGATCCCAGGGATAGCTTTAAATAACTCCGCTGTAGTTACTGCACCAAACTCTTGAATCGCTTTGGGCTTCATGGTGCTGACGTTAATACTCGACTCTAGAGCTGATCTTGGATTAACTACACCGGTTACTACCACCTGATCTAGTCCGATAAAATCAGTAGTTAATGAAAAATTAGCAGTTGCTTTTTGTCCCGCAGATATCGTAACAGCTGATTCTTGGTTGTTGTAACCCACATAGGAAACAAGTAGGGTGTACTTGCCTGCGTCTAGGTTTGAAATAGTGTAAAATCCATTGAGATCGGTTGTTGCACCGGTCATGGTTCCTTTAACTCTAACGGTTGCTCCAATGAGGGTTTCCCCAGATTGTGCGTCTTTGATTGTGCCTTCAACCGCTCCTTTGTTTTGGGCAAATAACATGATTGGAAACGATACCATCACAAGGAGCAACAAGTGTAGTTTTTTCATATCGATTGTTAGTTAAGTTAGAAAATGATTGTGGTCATTAACTTTTTAGGTAAGTCATGCAACAAATGTAAAATCATTTTATACCTAAAAATCAGGTCTTTGGAGCTAACGCAAAGGTTTGCGGGTTTCAATCGAAACCGCAACCGGTTGCAGTTGATAACTTTTTGCAAAAATGTTTGAAAGCTTTTCATTTTTTTTGTCATTTCGTTTCTAAGCTACTCACCTTACTAAGGCATAGACTATTATTGAAGGCATAGTTCGCCTTTCTCTGTGGTGAACTATTTAGTAGCTAGCAGTGCTTTTTGTTCTTACCACTTATTTAAGGATATGGATAGAGGCTTCTATGTATAGATTGGTCTTGTTACATAATGCTGGAGCAGTTTCCCTTTCTGATAACAATATGTACAGGCAAAATAGTTGGTGTGGATCTCTTAAGTTGGTATAGTTAATTGATAAATTATTGGTTTTATCTTTGCTCTTTAATCTGAAAAATAGTTTTTCAACTATGAGTTTACTACCTCTTTTAAAGCGGGTCGGGTTGAATGGCTTCTTTTTAGCCTTAATTGGAACGGTTGTTCTGGCGAGATTAATTGCTTTTACTCAGGTGGCAAACTGGCTTCCAACACTTGATAACATAGCTGATATTGGTGTGAGTCTGGTTTTCTTCTTTTATGGTTTAAAGTTGAATCGAGAGAGTTTGATTAAGGGTTTAAATAATTACAAGATTCATATCGTAGTTCAGTTATCTACTTTTCTGTTGTTCCCAATGCTTATTCTTACCATTGTGACGTTAACCGGGAGAGATATGCATGATTACCTCTGGCTTGGTATATTTTATCTTGCTGCACTTCCTAGTACTGTCTCTTCCAGTGTGGTAATGGTGAGTATTGCCGGTGGGAATATTCCTGCTGCGATTTTTAATGCCAGCATATCTAGCATTGCAGGAATCTTTATTACCCCACTTTGGATGTCGCTCTGGATTGAACCAGCCGGAGTGGGAGGAGGTTTAGGAGAGGTGTTCGTAAAGCTTTCACTACAGGTGCTTTTACCGGTTATACTAGGATTTGTCTTAAATCGTAAATGGGGCTGGATTGCCGATAAGAACAGGAAGCATTTGCAGTATTTTGACCAGTTTGTAATTCTATTGATTGTCTTAAATAGTTTTATGGCGGCATTTGGTGGCCGCTTGTTTGATCATCAAACTGTGGGTGAGTTGTTAGTAATGGGATTAGCTATGTTGACCCTTTTCTTCTTAGTCTTTTTTTTGATGAATATACTCTCACGTTGGGTGGGTCTTAACAGAGAGGATAGAATAACTGTCCTATTCTGTGGAAGTAAGAAGTCGTTAGTACAGGGGGCTGTAATGGGTAAGGTTTTGTTTGTTAATCCTGCTATGATGGCAGCTGCATTGGTTCCTGTTATGGTTTACCATGCTCTGCAGCTTTTGGCTGGAAGTTCAATTGCTCAACGAATGGGTAATAAGGTGAAAGCTGAGAACTCTATGGTTGAAGGGTAAGAGCCTTAAATAGACCCCACGAGACTAGTTTAGATTTATAGTTGTAATATTCATCTCGAGAAATGTCAATTGCCTCTTGTGGTGTTTTTCCATTAAGACAGTCTTTTAGATGTTTAATAAAAACGATGTTCTGAAAGTGGTAAAGTAAGAATCCGGATCTGACTGTTTGTGGTGTCTTTGAGGGGAGGCTTTTAAGTGCTTCGGTTGCCCAAACATTATATATCTCTTCAATGTCTTTAAGTGAGGATGCGGTTGAAATGAGCGTGTTGTTATGTTCTAAGAGATCGGATCTGAGGTCATGCAAATCGTCGGAGAGTTGAACCCATGCCCCCAGTTTTTCTATGCAGGGTAAAAGGTTGACTTGATTCTCTTTTGAAATGGGTAATGTAAAGAATAGTGCTCCTGCGATACCTTTTTCTCTCGTTGCTGTTTCTATAACTGATCTATTGGTTGATGTAGTCTGTATAAGTGATCTTGTTTGGATCTCGATTATTTTCTGTGTTAGATCGTTTAGTCTGGTGGTGTCAGGTGTAAGCTCTTTTAGCTTTATCCAAAGGATATGTGCCAATTGTTCATAAGGGGAGTCGTTGGGTTGTTGCCCCTCTAATAAAATAGATTGAATTCTCCGAGTATTTACGATGCTTTCATCATAGCATGCGTCAAATCCCGGCATGGCTGAACCCGTTAGGCATAGAAGTTTATGATCAGCTAAAGAAGGATGATAGCCTGCCATTTGGAGCGTGGCAGGGCCAAAGAAGCCGGAGATGGTAATACCATAGTTTTTAGTTCTCTTTCGTAATCTTCTTCCGGCTAAATCATCAGGTAGGTTTTTCAGAAGGGGAAGAACCTCTGTCTGATAAATCTTTCTGTATAGTATTTGATATTTGGTAATAAACAGGATGAGTCCAATAAGCCTGAAAAAGCCCTTAGCGAAAGTTTTAAATCTATAAGATTGAGTAGGGTCTTTCATGTAGGCTGATGAAGGCGTTTTACTAATGATTTAATCTTAGTCTGAAGAACTTGGAAAATCACTCCGATGTAGTTTTTTTTGTAGATAAAATGGGAGTGATATTATCAAGATTATAGCTTGTCCTAAATTAACTTTTGTTATTCAAAGAATTGAATACGAATGGTATCATCTACCTGTAGGCCTAGGAGACTAGCTGCATTGCCATGATTAATCGCAATTTCTAGCAGGCCTGTTGTTGAAAATAACCCTAGAATCTCGGCATCAGGAGCATCACTGTATGACGAGCAAATAGAATCGAGTTTGTATCGTGAAGCACTAAACTCAATGATAAACTTGCGATTCTTGCCTACGGATTTGAAGAGTGACGATGAGATATTGGTAAAGATGTTTTCGTAACGGTCTATATAGATCGCTTTTCCAATGATTGTAGACTCGGTCGTGGCTGGCTTAAAAGGAACTTTCTCAAAGAGTTTATCTAGTTGGTCACCCAACTCAAATAGTGGACCTCCCTTAGCAATATGGATTGCGGCTTTTGCGAAGAGATCGCGGGTAGGAAAGGTATAATAGTCTGAATCACCTGGAATATCAATCTCATAGATCTCGTCAGGAGGCTCATTTGAAAAAAGTAAGCTGAACAGACCGTTGTCAGTGCCTATGAAATAGTGGTCTTTATACTTAATTGCAACATGTGGGCAATTAATGGAAGCTTCAGTATTTAAGGCGACGATATGAACTGTGCCTTTTGGAAAATGATGCCACGCATTATGTAGAACAAACCATGCCTGATTGAGATCGAATGGATTGATTTGGTGGGAGATGTCTACTATGTTTGCTTCGGGATATCGTGTGTAAATGACCCCTTTCACGGCAGCCAGATAATGGTCGCTTGTACCCCAGTCGCTTGTAAGAGTGATGATTGCCATAGCTCATTCAATGTGCCGAACCCTCGGCATGGGTCTGTTTTATTGCTAACTTTGTAATTCAAAATTAAGAAATTTACACAAGCAATTGGGGTTAGCCAGTTTAATCCTTAAAGCTGAACATCTTTGAAATTCTATTCTCTTAATGCACGAGAAGATTATATCCATTGAGACCTATCCGGCAACCGAGATCTATGGTGTAAATGATTCACATCTTAACCATATAAAACTCTTCTTCCCTAAACTTAAAATCATCGTCAGAGGGGATCTTATTAAGGTTCACGGCGAGAAATCAGATATCGACAAGTTTGAGTTGAGATTTGGTTTGTTGCTTCGTCATTATGATCGTTTTGGTGCCTTGACTGCCAATGATGTTACCCATATCATGGGCACCACCGAGGGTGAAGAGTGGCCCTCTGTAGTAGAGGCTTCTGCCCCTGATGTTTTAGTATATGGCAATAAAGGGCTGCAGGTAAGAGCAAGAACTGTTAATCAGCAAAAGCTGGTAGAGGCTTGTATAACAAACGATATGGTTTTTGCTGTTGGCCCTGCTGGTACTGGAAAAACCTATACTGCCGTTGCTCTGGCTGTTAGAGCCCTCAGAAATAAGGAGGTGAGAAGAATTATTCTTACTCGCCCTGCCGTTGAAGCAGGTGAGAATCTTGGCTTTCTTCCCGGTGACTTAAAAGATAAACTTGACCCATATCTGCAACCGCTCTATGATGCTCTTAGGGATATGCTACCCCCAACCAAGTTGCAATCGTATATCGAGGACGGTACAATTGAGATTGCTCCTTTGGCTTTTATGCGTGGACGTACCTTAGATCACGCTTTTGCAATCCTTGATGAGGCACAAAACGCAACCGAAAGCCAGATGAAAATGTTTCTTACCCGTATGGGTCGTTCTGCTAAGTTCATTATTACAGGTGACGTAACTCAAATTGACTTACCCAGAAATCAACGCTCTGGCCTTATCCACGCTATGAGGATACTTAAAAATATTGAGGGCATAGGCTTTATTCAACTTGATGCCCAAGATATTGTTAGACATAAACTGGTTAGGATGGTCGTTGATGCATATAGCCGCGATAGTGAACGTCTTGAGCTCCCTTTTGATAAAACATAATCTCAAATTATTATTTTTTATGAATCAGACTGTTGTAAGAACCGATTTTAATTTTCCCGGTCAAACCGGTGTCTACCACGGCAAAGTACGTGATGTTTACACAATTAATGATGACCTTTTGGTCATGGTTGCTTCCGATCGTATTTCAGCATTTGACGTTGTTTTACCAAAGGGCATTCCCTTTAAAGGTCAGGTTTTAAATCAGATTGCAGCTCTTTTTCTTGATGCAACAAGTGATATTGTTCCTAACTGGAAATTGGCATCTCCTGATCCTATGGTAACTATTGGTAGATTTTGCAAGCCTTTTCCTGTTGAGATGATCATCAGAGGCTATCTTACCGGAAGTTCTTGGCGTAGTTACAAGAATGGTGCTCGCCAGATATGCGGCGTGCCTATTCCTGATGGCATGAAAGAACATCAGGCTTTTCCGGAGCCTATTCTTACTCCTACTACTAAAGCCGCTGAAGGACATGATGAGGATATCTCCCGTGAGGAAATCCTTCGTCAGGGTCTTGTCTCTGAAGAGGATTATATCCAAATGGAAGAGTATACCCGTAAGTTATTTGCCCGTGGTCAGGAGATGGCAGCTGCAAAAGGGCTTATACTTGTCGATACTAAGTATGAGTTCGGTAAACGTGATGGTAAGATATATCTGATTGACGAAATTCATACACCTGATTCATCCCGTTATTTTTATAAGGAGGGATATGAGGATCTATTTGCCAGAGGTGAACAGCAAAAGCAGCTTAGCAAGGAGTTTGTTCGAGAATGGCTTATGGCTAATGGGTTCCAAGGGAAAGAGGGTCAACAGGTTCCTTTTATGAGTGATGAATATGTTGAGACAGTCTCTGAACGCTATATCGAACTCTTTGAGAATATTACTGGTCTGCCTTTCCAGAAAGCTGATGCTAAAGATGTTCTTAACAGAGTTGAGAATAATATCTTAAACTTTCTGAAGACAATCTAAAGTCTATTCGAATTATTGTATCTGATTAGTTTTAATCTGGTGCTAAAACATCGCCTAAAAGAATCTTCTTAGAGAGAAGAAGATTCTTTTAGGCGTTTTAGTAATAGTTTCTATTAAGTTCTTTTCGTTATACTTCGTGGTCTATACAGTAAAGTCGAAGTTGTCTTTTCTTGTCTTTTCGTAGATGTCTTTACTAAACATATAGAGTCTGGCAGGTTTGTGAGCCACATTGGTTTGCTTCTCATTGATAGGCACGATGCAGCTAATCTGACTTATCTTTTTTCTGAAGTTTCTCTTGTCATATTGAGTTTTAAGTACTACCTCATAGATTTTCTGAAGTTGACTTAGTGTGAATTTATCGGGGAGTAGTTCAAATGCAATAGGGTTAACCTTAAAGTTCTGTTTCATCATTGAGTAGGCCTTTGTGATGATTTCAGCATGATCAAAGGCTAACTCGCCCAAGGAATCCAGAGAGGTCCATTTTGCATTTGATCTTAAAATATACTCTTCCTTAGCACTGGTTAGGTTGATAAGAGTATAATAGGCAATTGTAATTACCCTCTCTTCCGGATGGTCAATTTGTTTTAACCAGATTAAATCTCTCTCTTTGCTCTTAAGTCGATTAACTCCTCCAAATGAACCAAATTGATTTAGGTAAAGATTTTGAAGACCAGAGAGATCATGAAGAATTCTACATGCAGCACTATCTAATTCCTCATCTTTCCTGATAAGATCACCGGGAAGCTTTCTGTCATGATGCAAAACACCATTATGCTCTATATCACGGTCTACTAACAGAACCTTGAGGTCTTGCATATCAAAGCCAAAGACAACGCAGTCAATTGAAACATTCGGAATTAGAATGGGATCCATATTTTGTGTTTTTCTTATCAAATTCAGTATCGAAAACCCAACCTTTTCGGTTCGTTTTAGATCGATATATTATGAATTGGTGATTTCCGGTGCAAGTTAATCATTTTTTGAAAATTGTGGCTTATCATTACAGTTATTAGTGTTTTCATGACACGCAGCACCTATCTAGATGGCTTTACCATTTCCCTTTTTTGTAATATATTGGGATTTAATCTGTTTATCCTAATTGTATGAATGGTTAAAGTTTGGGTTTATCAATGCAAACGGTTGCAAGTTTGAAGAGATTGTCTTAAGTTTGCGGCCAAAGTGTTCTAACTACACATTATTACTTTTGTCTCAATGTAGTATGAGTTCGTCATGCTATGAGATAAGGAATGAGTATCATAGTCAGGCATAATAAATCTTTAATCATATCTTTGAATCTTTAACAAACTGAAATCAAAAATCAATTTATGGCTTCCATTTCAACTGCTTCATCTGGATTTACTGCTGAGGGTAAGAACAAAGGCTATGGCTCGGCGTTAGCTCTATTGACTTCACTGTTTTTTATGTGGGGTTTTATTACTGTTTTGAATGATATCTTGATTCCTCATTTAAAGGGTCTGTTTGATTTGAACTATACACAAACCATGTTGGTTCAGTTTACTTTTTTTGGTGCATACTTTGTTATGTCTGTTCCAAGTGGCTGGTTGGTTAGTAGAATAGGGTATAAATATGGGATAGTTACTGGTTTGCTTATCACTGGAGTCGGTGCTCTATTGTTTTTACCAGCGGCTGCTATTGTTTCTTATGGACTTTTCTTGTTTGCGTTTTTCATTTTAGCTTCTGGTATCACGATCTTACAGGTTGCTGCGAATCCTTTTGTAGCAATTCTTGGAAGACCGGAGACAGCCAGTAGTCGGTTGAATTTAACCCAAGCTTTTAATTCATTAGGCACGACAATTGCTCCGATTTTTGGCTCGATGCTTATTCTCGATCATAGCTTCTCTGATCAGGCGAGCGAAGCTGCTGCTGTAAGGTTGCCTTATATCTTGATTGCTGGAACCTTATTTATTATCGCATTGGTTTTCATTGTGGTTAAATTACCGGTTATTAAAGGTGAATCATCTTCCTCAGGGAGTAGCTCAATATGGCATTATCGCCATTTAGTTTTAGGAGCTATTGGAATCTTTGTTTACGTTGGTAGTGAGGTTTCTATTGGCTCTTTTCTGGTTAATTTTTTCCATTTAGATAATATAGCCGGACTATCAGAGGCTCAGGCTGGTCGTTATGTCTCCTTTTATTGGGGCGGTGCTATGATTGGTCGGTTTGTCGGTGCTGTGATACAAAACTATATTAAGCCAACTAAGGTATTAGCTGCTTCCGCTCTTTTTGCTGGTTTCCTTGTGTTAATGACCATGATGTTATCGGGACAGTTCGCAATGTGGACTATTATCTGTGTCGGATTGTTTAACTCAATTATGTTCCCAACCATTTTTACTCTCGCTATAGATGGTTTGGGTGAGAATACTAGTAAAGGTTCAGGGGTCTTATGTATGGCTATTGTTGGTGGAGCGATTATGCCTCTTATTATGGGAGCTGCTTCTGATGCCATTGGTATCCAACTGGCCTTTTTTATTCCATTCCTGGGTTATGTCTATGTTCTCTATTATGCTCTTAATGGGTATAAACATAAAGCATAGAAGTTTTTTTGACCATGATACTGGATATTATAAGAGGAGGCTACGCAGTCTCCTCTTTTTATTTATAGCCTGTAAGGGTAAATCTATCTTTATGTGTTTTAAGGAAGAGAACTCGATAAGATGAACATAGATAGATACAGAACGGAGCGTTTCTTTATTAGAAATAGCCAATGTGATTGTTGCTTAAGATTAATATCTTTTGAACTTCGTGAGGTTGGAATGAACCTCGTTGAGGGGAAATCTGGTGAAATAGTTGTTGGGTGGGATGATGCAAAGTATACTTATGCGGAGGTGGAGAACCTGTTAGCGAAGATAGGATTTCCTGTTCTGCAAAGCCATGATGAGAGACTAGTAGCTCAGATTAAGAGGGCAGTTATTGATTTGGTTCAATATTCTACCTATAATGCAATGGTTAGAAACTCTGATTATCTGGTTGAGCGTTTTAATCTCTCATATTCATATCTATCTTCTCTTTTTTCCCGAATTGAGGGAGAATCTCTTGAGAAGTTTATAATCAAAAAAAGAATTGAACGTGTAAGCCAGTTGCTTGATGAAAATGAGTTAAGCCTTAGTGAAATAGCTTTTATGATGGGTTATAGCAGTGTTCAATATCTTAGCACACAGTTTCGGAGAGTTTCTGGACAGTCTGTTTCTGATTATAAGAGGATTAGGCAGATAAGGGAGAGGGAGATATTAGAAGTCTTAAGCCATAATTCTCTTTGAACTACCAGATTATTTATTTCTATCTCCATCTATCTTTGGTTAAGAAACTATTAAACAATTTCAAGGACATTGGGTCTTATTTTTTGTCTTTTATAAATTAATACCAAATGGCTGACGCAGCTGAGTTTAGAACCTATACTCGTGACAAGTTTCCTGATATGCTGAGAGGCATTGCTGTTGTCTTAATGATTCAGGTTCATATTACTGAGGTTTTTGCTAATGATCAGTTTCGTGAAGGATTTTGGGGGCAACTATCTCTTTTCTTTGGTGGTTTACCAGCCGCACCTGTATTTATGTTTCTGATGGGTTGGTTTGCTATTGCTAGATCATCTAATATAAAACTGTTTTTCAGGGGTGTGCTAGTCTTTTTGGCTGGGTTTTTACTTAATATTGGGTTGAATCTGGCTTTAATTATTAGTGTTTTAGTTGAGCATCAAAAGGCAGACTTATGGCCTTATCTTTTTGGGGTTGATATCTTCTCTTTAGCTGGTTTAAGTCTTATAATTATTTCGGGACTGAGATTATTGGCAGGTAGATTCGTCCGCTTTACCTCTTCAGCGGAATTTTTGAAGTGGACTTTGACTTTATTCCCTTTTCTGATTGTAAGTGTTGGAATGTTATTACCAACTACTGGTATTCAAGAGTCAAATTTTCTTGTTTACTTTAAAGCATATCTTTGGCGTGACAGTCAGTGGTGGAGTTACTTCCCTCTCTTTCCTTGGTTAGCGTGGCCTCTGTTTGGAGGAGCCTTAAGGTTATGGACAGGCAACTCTAAAATTCCAGATCTAAAAGGGTCTATTGTTAGCATTGCCGGAATAGGAGCAATTATTGGCTGTTGTTATGGATGGTCGGTTTCAACGGATTTGACATCCTATTATCGGTTTAACTTAGTTTGGTTTGTTTGGGCTATTACGGCAATGATTGTTTGGTTTTGGTTATGGAGACGTATGGCAAATGTTGAATGGTTAAGAACCGGGCTATCCTCCATTGGAGCCAAAGTAAGCTCACTCTATGTTATTCAATGGATCATTATAGGCAATCTTGGTACTTTTCTATATCATGAACAACCCGATCGGTCTATCCCTTTCTGGATGGCCTTTACTCTGTTTCTGACCTTATTTGTAAGGAGCCTCCCTGATCGGTTTTCAAAATGGAGGGAAAAGGATTGGTTTTAGTGTAATAATAGATTGATTATATTTCGCTAATCAAATACAGACTTTCGGGTCAGTTCTTTTTGATTGTTGAAATAATTATATCACAGTTAATTTGCTCTATAGGATATGCGATAATAGAGTTTTTATCCCTATCCCAATAAGGATTAGTCCGCCTAAAATTTCAAACCGCTTTCCGAACTTATTCCCGGTTTTTTTCCCGAGCAGGAGGCCTAGCATGGCTACTATATAGGTGACAACTCCAATAATAAAAGCAGCAAGAAGGGGCTTAATATTCATTAAGGCAAAGCCAAACCCAATTATAAGGGCATCGATGCTGGTGGCAAATCCCATCCAACAGATTCGTCTAAAGGAAAGCCGGGTTTTATCCTCTTGAATTTGCTCATCTTTTGTAAAACTCTCTTTAATCATCTTTGCACCTAAAGCAAAAAGTAGAATGAAGGCGATCCAGTGATCATAGCTTTCTACGAAGGGTCTTACCTGTGCTCCAAAGAAGTATCCGATAAGGGGCATTAAAGCCTGAAATGTTGCAAGGATAGAAGCTATCCTATTAGCTCCCCAGAAGTGGAGCTTGGGTTGGGTTAATCCGGTGCTGATAGAAACCGCAAAGGTGTCGAAGGAAAGACCGAATGCAATCAGTACAATTAATCCGATATCCATGTTATACTGTAAAGGTCACAAAGATACGGATGAAAACTGACAATTTCCGTACCTTTGTATATCAATTCGAACAAGATGAATGCACTTGAGCAATTAAAGAAATTTACCAAAGTGGTTGCTGATACCGGTGATTTTGAATCGATGATTCAGTATAAACCAATTGATGCAACGACTAATCCATCACTTATTAATAGCGCAGCTCGTGATGAGCGTTACAGAAAACTGGCTTCTGATGCTGCAATGGTTGCTAAATCATTGACCTCTGATCCCGACAAACAGTTAGAGATATGTCTTGATCGTGTGGCAGTTAATTTTGGTCTTGAGATTCTTAAAATTGTTCCTGGTCGTGTAAGTACTGAAGTTGATGCTCGCCTCTCTTTTGATACACTGGCTACTGTTGAAAAGGCGCGTGAATTAATCAGACTTTACGAGGCTGCTGGTGTTTCAAAAGAGCGCATCCTTATAAAGATAGCTAGCACATGGGAGGGTATAAAAGCCGCTGAGATTCTTGAAAAAGAGGGTATTCATTGTAACTTAACACTGCTTTTTAGTAAGGTTCAGGCAATTGCCTGTGCTGAGGCAGGGGTGAAGCTGATTAGTCCTTTTGTGGGTAGAATTCTTGATTATTATAAGAAAGAGCGTAATGTCCAAGAGATTGATCCGGCAGAAGATCCTGGCGTTTTAAGTGTTACTGAAATATTCCACTACTACAAGAAGTTCGGTTATACTACTGAAGTGATGGGTGCGAGTTTCCGGAATAAAGGTGAAATCGTAGAGTTGGCAGGATGTGATCTTCTTACCATTGCCCCTTCACTGTTAAAAGAGCTTGAAAATTCAAATGAAACAATCGCACTAAAACTTAACGCCGATGTATCTTCTTCACTTGAGATTAAGCAGATTCATGTTGATGAAAAACTGTTTAGGTGGATGATGAATGAGGATGCAATGGCTACTGAGAAACTTGCTGATGGTATTAGGCGATTTGCTGCCGACTTAATCAAGTTAGAACAGTTTCTGATGAATGAGTTTTTCAAAGACTAAGTCTTTATCTCCAGAGACTTATCTTTCTGTCTGACAGAGGCTACCCCACATGAGGGGGTAGCCTCTGGTTTTTTCTGACTTTGTCGATAATATGAACTGGGTTTTGGATTAGAGTAAGTAATACCTGTTCTAATTTCATTAGGATTGACTTAAATAGCTTATTGAGTAACATTTTTAGATTACGGATTATCTTGCTAAACTATTTTCTGATTTTTTTGTTAGAAATGAGTGATGAATGAATTCAGTCGGTTGGAGATTTCTATTATTGATTTTGTTGACTGGTCATGGTGCAGGTTAGAGTTATCTGATGTTTTACTCAATTTTCGTAGGTTAATACCCTTTCGACCTGTTGAAGAATAAATTGGAAAGACCTTTGAAAATAGTTCATCACCAGTTAATTTATCTAAAACTGAATAGTATGAAGTATTTATTAGTTTTAATAATGTCAATTGTGTCATTAACGGCTTGTTCACAATCTGAGAATGACAAAAAGAGTGAGAATATGAATGCACATCCTTATTACAATATCCTTACGCCCAAGGAAGAAGAGGTAATTTTATACAAAGGAACAGAAGCTCCATTTACCGGCGATCTCTACACGCTTCATGATGCGGGTACATATATCTGTAAACGATGTAATAGCCCTCTTTATCATTCAGCAGATAAGTTTGATGCTCATTGTGGTTGGCCTAGTTTTGATGATGAGATTAAAGGGGCAGTTCTACGACATTTGGATGCAGATGGTCGACGTACAGAAATTCTATGCAGTAATTGTGGCGCACATCTGGGTCATGTCTTTTTAGGCGAAGGATTTACGGAGAAAAATACCCGTCATTGTGTAAATAGCATCTCCATGAACTTTATACCTGAGGGGGCAACTCTGCCACAGAAGTTAGAGGTTGCACTTTTTGCATCTGGATGTTTCTGGGGTACCGAATATCATCTTCAAAAGGTAAAAGGGGTGGTTTCAACAGATGTTGGTTATACGGGCGGAAAAACGGATTATCCTACTTATAAGCAGGTGTGTTCAGGCTTAACCGGTCATGCTGAAACAGTAAGAGTTTTATTTGATCCAACTCAGGTTAGTTATGAGGAGCTAGTAAAACTATTTTTTGAGACCCATGATCAGTCACAGATTGACCGACAAGGACCCGATGTTGGAACTCAGTATAGATCCGCAATTTTTTATGCTGATGAGGTGCAAAAAGCTACTGCTGAGAAGTTAATCGCTCAGTTGAAGGAAAAGGGGTATAAAGTGGCTACCGAGGTCACTAAGGCCTCTGTATTTTGGCCTGCAGAGAAGTACCATCAGGATTATTATCGCAATAATGGTAGCTCACCTTATTGCCACATCTATCAGAAAAAGTTCTAGGCTATTATTCCCCTTCTGCGAGTCTCTTCAGATAAGCTCCATAGCCACTCTTCATCAGCGGTTCAGCTAACTGATGGAGCTTTTCTCTGTTGATAAAGCCTCGTCTATATGCCACTTCTTCTATACATCCAATCATTAAACCTTGTCTGTTCTGGATGACTTCAACGAACTGTGAGGCCTGAATAAGTGATTCAAAGGTGCCTGTGTCAAGCCATGCCGTACCACGACTTAACATCCCTACATTGAGTAAACCTCTTTCGAGGTACCATTTATTCACATCGGTAATCTCATACTCTCCGCGAGCCGATGGCTTTAATTGAGCCGCTACCTCTACCACACTGTTATCATAGAAATAGAGTCCAGGTACCGCATAGTTTGATTTCGGCTTTGCAGGCTTCTCCTCAATAGAGATAGCTTTATGTTGCTCATCGAATTCAACTACACCATAACGTTCAGGGTCATTTACATGATAAGCAAAGACAATGCCTCCTTCAGGATTGTTACATGATAAGAGAAGTTCTTGCAATCCTCTTCCATAGAAGATATTGTCACCAAGTACAAGTGCTACTTTATCATTACCAATAAACTCTTTACCAATTACAAAGGCTTGTGCTAACCCATTGGGAACTGCTTGTTCTGCATATGTGAAACTACAACCAAGAGATGCCCCATCGCCAAGTAAACGTTGAAAATGAGGTAGGTCGTGAGGTGTGCTAATAATCAATATTTCCCTGATATCAGCCATTAAAAGAATGGATAGAGGGTAATAGATCATTGGCTTGTCATAAATCGGCATCATTTGTTTGCTTACCGCTAAAGTCAATGGATGTAATCTTGTTCCAGATCCTCCTGCTAGAATTATCCCTTTCATAGTTGTTATGTTTCTTTGTATGATTTCTTGTGCTGATTCTAAAGTGCTGTCTTGTTGATGACATTTAGCGAAATGTAAGAGCTACTAAAGATCGAATAGATGTCTATACAACTTTGTACAAATATGCAATCATTGATGTAATAATGCAAGTAATAATTGATTATTGTCTTTAGAATTAACCATCTGTTTTAAGTGCAGCACATATGTATGGGACTTGACCAGAAAACAAAAGGCAGCCAACTTAAATAGCGGGCTGCCTTTTTAGGATATATTTTACAACTTCTTTTCTTGATTCTTTAGGTCAAAATAATCGACTCAAGAATTATAAAAGGGTTGTTATTTTACGGTTACAGAACCAATTTCCCAAGTTGAACCAACTGAGGATGTTGAGTTATATTTGAATGCAACATAAACCTTACTTTTTCCATCAAAAGCACTTAGACTGATATCACCTGAATCAACGAAAGTCCAGTTGTTACCTGCAGGCCAAGTTGGAACAGTAAGCTCAACCCATGTACCTTGTGTTGAAGGATCACTGGTTCCATCATAGTCTGATGAAGCAAGGATCTTTAGGTATTCGGGATGTCCGTTTACATAGTTAGCAGCTTGATTAACATTGAGTATTGCACCAACTTTGTTGCTTAGATCGATAGCTGGAGAAACGAGCCAGTCTTCATTCTCATT
This sequence comes from Sphingobacteriia bacterium, assembly GCA_021286705.1. Lineage (GTDB taxonomy): Bacteria > Bacteroidota > Bacteroidia > Bacteroidales > TTA-H9 > JAJTBW01. The sequence goes on along the minus strand of JAJTBW010000011.1, from coordinate 17,813 downwards.
ATTAGTAGTTGAATATCCTGACATCTTTGCACAACCTGAACCAAAATTAGCCCAAACCCATGTCTGGGTTCCAACTACGCTGAAAGCTTTAAATGAGCCAAGTGTAGTTGTGAATTGCTCATCAAGAAGAGTGGTCGAGCCACCGCCACCATTGCCACCTTTACCAATTTTAACATCATCAATCTGGAAAGTAGTAGTTTGTGTTGGGTCTCCCTCATAACGGAAGGCAACATAAACATTACCTGTATAACCAGCAGGAACATAATCCTTAAGAGCAATTGAACCTGATTCAACGAAGGTATAGTTTGTTCCGGCAGAGGTTGGCAGGGTAGGAGCAAGCTCAGTCCAAACAGCCTTTGAAGGATCATTTGCATCGTAGTCGTACATTAAATAGACTTTCATTGGAGTCATGGTTGTGTGAGTCCAATAAGCCATTGCTGATTTGAAGCTGAGTTTGTGAGCACTATTGTATTTTACTGGGGCAGAGAGTAACCAAGCAACCATTGCTTCACTAGCTTTGTAGGCTGTAGCTTGAGCATATTGATTACCACCGAAGTCTTTACCTTGCCATGTACGGCTACCGGTTAGAGCTACATTAACCCAGCCGGTAACAACGATCGGTTGGTCAACTGTTGCACCATCGAAACCAACGGTTAAGCTATCTAAAGCGGTAGCTGTAGGATCGGGAGTTGGATAGTCTCCGGTTGGGGTTGGTGTGCCGCCTTCGAAGTTTTGAATGTCAGCCCAAGTACTTACAACGAGTTGTAATGTTGTACGATAACGGGTCATGACACCAACAATGTTGCCACTACCTGAAGGTAAAAGTTTCTTAGCATACTTAGCATAGCTTGAGGTACGCATGATTAGCTCGGTGCCATCAGCAAATTTAATGGTGTTGTCATAGTCATCTGAACCGGGAACTGCAACCTGACCTGCTCTTGCAAAAGAGACATTCTTAAGAACAACCAGCATGTTTTCGTATTGAGCAATGCCAATACCTGTAGCAGAAGTAAGTGTATCTGGGATAACGGCAGTGGGAAGTCCGTTACGGAAAAGATGATCTTTTACTTGAACATTGGTGATGTATCCAAGTTTTGCTCCATTTCGAACGCCTAACTGAATTAGGTCGCCATAAGAACTCATGATAAGACCTTTACATTTGATATAAACTTCTTGTCCAATAGCATAATGTAGATAGGTGCTTTTAGTCTCAATTTTGACTTGAATACCAGCATTATCATCTTGAATAGCAAGAACCTGGTAGAAGTTACCCTCTTCATCACTTGAAACTACCCGTCCCTTGATTATTTTGTCTTCAGTAATAGAATCAAGAGCTCCACCTCCTGAATAGGTAGCTTTTAGATCTGCAATTGTTGTATTTGCTGTGAAGCTAACGGTAGGAACTGCAATCTCAGGGGTATCGAAATCCTCTTTTACGCAAGACGAAAGCAGTGATGCGCTGATTACGATAGCGAAGAGCCAGAAAAACTTTCTTATTTTGTTCATATTATTTAGTGTGTTTTGTTTCAATGATTAAAAGCGGAATCCGATATTAAGATAGTAGGTACGGCCCAGGCCATAGTAGTATTTTGAAGGGAAACGATTCTTGTCTTGTGTATCAAAGTCGAAACGCAATTGTTCGTAACCTCCGGTAATTAGGTCTTTATTGTCTAGTATGTTAGAGACACTAAAGTTTAGGTTTAGATAATATTTCCCAAATTTCAGTGACTTGCCAATTGAAGCGTCCAAAGTGAATACATCAGCTAGCTTTTCTTGAGCTGTAATCTCATTGATTTTTTCTATATCACCTGCTTCATAGAGACCATCTACGGCTCTTAGTGTGCGGCGGGTTGGGTCAAAATCGAGATAGCTATCTGCAAAGTAATTTGCATTAACATTGAAGAACCAGTAACTGGGTAGTCTGTAAGCAAGACCAACTGTACCATTGGTCTGTGCTCCTGGAACATAGAAGTTTTTAATATAAACGGTTTCCGTTATGTCTGATACTGACCCGTTTTCTGCAGTTGTGGTGGCCGTTGGGCGATTTGTATATCTGAAATCACCGAAAGAGGCAGCTGCTGAAGCTGTTAATGATGGAGTAACAGCTAATTCAAGTCCTGCTTCAATACCTTGGTGAGTCTTGTTGATACCGGTCATGACCATGTTAACGAAGGTGTTGTAATCTTCGTGATAGAAGCTTCTAAGCTCAACCTGATCTTTGAATTCAGTATGGTAGGCTGTTAATCTTGCTTTAACGATTGGTGTACGAAGAATGTAGCTTAACTCACCACCAAGAATTTTTTCCTGATCAAGACCTGGTGCATACTGATTGCTGATGCGTTGTGATAAAAAGGCGTCACGAAGCACTGGCGCACGTTGCATAGCTAAAACGTTCGCAACGATATAGTTTCTGCCATTAATCTTATAGGTTGCACCGGCTTTTGCACCTGGTGATACATAGTCTTTTTTCTCTGAGTCACCATAAGAGTTTTCGGGGAAGCGACCATTCTTATAAAGACCCTCACGCCACATGTTATTGTAGTTGACCTGAGCGCCTACATAAAAGTCGATCTTGGCGAATGAGAATTCAGCATTAGCCCAAAGATTAGCTTCATCCTGATGGAGCTTATAGTTGTATCCATAAGTGTCTCCTTCATAAACTTTACGATTGGGGTTATTGACGTCACTCTGATTGGCAATTGAATCGGAATTGAAATCGCGCTCTGCAAACTGATCAACATCTAACCAGTAATTTGCACCGAGTAAATCATCAATGAGTTTATAGTGATGACCAGCATATTTTTTCACCTCAATACCTCCGTTAATCTTTAGATAGTCATTGATCTGAGAGTTAAGAAGGATGTTTAAACCTAAGTTCTTCTGGTCAATACGACGATCTTCCATAATATAGGCAGCTGTTTTGCCAGCTCCATTTTGGGTATAGTTAGCCTGATACATCGCATTCCAGTCTACTTGACGAACTGAAGGGTCGTTTTTCCATAACTCAGTGAGTTGATCACCGGCTGTAGTATTACCATTTAAGTAATAATAGCTTGGAAGATTGCGATAGTAGTCAGGTCTTGGATCAGCTGCATTGTACCAGTTAAGTGCCTTGGTTCCATTAAATCCAAACTGATAATAAAGACTTGTAGTTAATCTTGTCTTTGGTGTGATATCCCAATAGTGATTTAGTGTAAAGATTGGTTCATGGAAATGCTTTATACGAGCCGACCGTTTCTCTCCGTTTTGGTAGCCCCAGTTTGGGTTGTAGTATATATCACCAGTTAAATCTAACATTTCTTGAGAGATGGCTCCACGTTGAGCTCTTTTGGTTGGAACACCCATGACAGAAAAAGCTAGAGAGTGTCTCTCATTGAATTTCTTTTCAGCAGCTGCAAAGTATGAGTATGAATCATAGAATGAGCCATCTATCAAACCTTCTTCACCATATCTCTTCGAGGCTGATACACTAAAAGCCCAACCGTTCTGCATAAGCCCGGTTGAATGAGTAAACATTGCCCTATGAGTGTATGACTTATTACCAAATGAGTAGGTTAATTTAGTCTGTTTCCTCTGTTGAGATGCACGGGTAATAATATTTGTTGCTCCACCAGGTAGTCCGAATGCAAACTCTGATGGATTCATGCCTAATGTGGTCTCTTTGTTACGAGTAACATCGTTTAATCCACCCCATTCGCTCCAAGCTGGCCAACCTGTTTCAGCGTCATTAACTTTAACGCCATTCATGTAAACAGCTGAATTTTCAGAGTCATATCCTCTGGCTTTGAAATAAGCTGCACTAAAAACATAACTGGCAGCACTGGAAAAAGCGTCACCACTTGATGAAAGTAGGCCAGAAACTGATTGTCCTCTTCCCTCATCATCTAAATCGAGTTGGGTTAGTGCCACATCAGCTACTCCACGGCTTTCACCTTCATTGATTCCACTAAGATGTGGTTTGGGTGACCAATCATTATCACCGGCTTTAATCTCTATCTCATTAGAGATTGTCTCGATGCCCGATCCGGTTACTGTTACGGTTACCTTTCCTATAGGAAGTCCACTGATAGTGTATTCCCCGTTAGCATCTGTAGCGGTTTGAACCAAACCGGCTATAACATTTGCTCGAGGAATGGGTGTGCCATTTACATGATCAACGATCCGTCCCGTTAGGGTGCCTGTTTGTGTGTAGGCTACGAGGGTGATCAGAAGAAGCGTAAAAGTTGTGAATAATCTCCTCATATATAATTTGTGTAATTGTTCTAATCTCCGATCTTCCTGCTGTTGTTGGTCTTCTGTTATTGATATTCAGTTACGATCAGAGAAATTCGTGCAAAGTAACGAAAAAGCTATTGCATGTAGGTTAAGGTTATGTAACTTTCCTGATACCATTGACTGATTTTTGAGTGTTTTAAATGATAAGTGGTACTAGATCAGTATACTTATGCTTATGCCTTAACCATGTGACTTATTTAATCTATTTGCATTGCGTTAATGTTTATCCCAATCAATGGTTATATCTTTGCTGCCTGATGAAAAGTCAGATCGACTTCGGCAATATTTATACCTGGAATAAATTAATCAAAATAGATTTATGATACGTTCCACCTTTTCGCACTCAGCCTTGATTGTTGTATTAGGAGTGTTTTTATTTAGTTGGAATTCTACAACTCTCCTTGCTCAACAAAAGCAGGTAAAAGCTGTTACTATCGGCTTCTATAATGTTGAAAACCTTTTTGATACTATAAATCAAGAGGGTGTTAATGATGAAGAGTTTACCCCGGAAGGGATTAATCACTATACCGGTAAACGTTATATGATTAAGCTTAACAACTTATCTGATGTTATTTCTCAGATTGGTTCTGAAATAGATCCCAAAGGTCTTATGGCTCTGGGGGTCTCTGAAATCGAAAACCGTTCGGTGCTCGAGGATCTTATTAAAATGCCCAAGCTAGCTGGCCGTAACTACGGTATCGTCCACTTTGATGGCCCCGATGCCAGAGGTGTTGATGTAGGACTGATCTATCGTCAAGATCTCCTTCAGGTTACCTCCGCAAGAAGCGTTAGACTAAGAATTCCCGAAATGCCTGATTTTAAGACCAGAGATCAATTGGTTGTCGGGGGTATCTTTGATGGTCAACAAATCTATATTATTGTTAACCACTGGCCTTCTCGTCGTGGTGGTCAAGAGGCTAGTGCTCACCTAAGAAATGCAGCAGCTTCTCTGGTTAAAAAGTCAGTTGACTCTTTATATGCTATTAACCCTAAGGCTGCTGTTTTAATCATGGGCGACCTTAATGATGATCCCGTTGATGAGTCTGTTGTAAAATATCTGGGAGCCGAAGGGAAAAAGAATAAGGTTGCTGATAAAGGCCTCTTTAACCCTATGTGGCAAATCTTTAAAGATGGAAATGGCTCACTCGCTTATCGCGATTCATGGAACCTCTTTGATCAAATTATCGTTAGTCAACCTCTGCTAGATCAAAACAATAAATATAGGTTCTATCAAGCCAGAATATTCAATAAACCTTTTCTTCTTCAGAAAGAAGGCCAGTTTAAAGGGTATCCATTCCGCACATACGTAGGAAATGATTTTAAGGGTGGATATAGCGATCACCTTCCTGTGTATGTAATTTTGGTGAGTGAAACAAAGTAACTTATTTCCGTACTCAACCTTTCAGGTCTGTTCAGTTGACCTGACCCATGAGTCTTTTCACGATCTCTTAGAAACAGCCTTGCCATCAGAACCATGCTCTGAAGCAAGGCTGTTCCTTTTCAGTGCTAGTCGTGAGAACCTGCTTCATTTCTTCTCAATATGGACATATAAAGTCTCCTCTTTGCCTCTTTTTTCTGATTTCTGTGAGCGTTATATTCTGGCTCTGAAGTCAGATCCCTTCCCTAATAATTCCACGCCGGACTTTCTATTTAATCTTTATCAACCTTGGCTTAATCAATTTGACCTGGGTAGGTTATCAGCTATTCTGGTTGATAAATCGCTGCTTTTTCTGGCAATCAATTGCCTTGATCATATCGAATTGAAACGGGGTCTCAAGTTTAAACAACCGGAGCATTCAGTTAGGTTTTTTTTAGCTCATATTTTTGTTAAACTCATTCTTTCTGCGGAACTCTTAGTGCCTCCCGATAAAATTCGATTTGCCTATAATCTCTATGGAAAACCATATTTGGCTAATCTTTCTCATGATAATTCTTTCTCTTTTAATTTCTCCGATTCGGGAATCCGATGTGCACTCCTGTTATCGTATAACGTCGAAGTCGGATTAGATATTGAAGAGGATCCTCTTAGTTTATATCAAGGTAATGATAAGAATTTGCCCCTATCTACAAAAGCAAAAGAGATAGTGGATAGTGGTCTGTTCTTTTCTTATAAGGAACAATTGCTGATAAGATCTGAAGGTAATGTTCAATTTTATAAGCATTGGACTAAAAAGGAGGCATTCCTTAAATGGCTTGGCGTGGGACTAGTGGATAACCTTTCCGAAATGGATCTAAGTATCGGCTCTCAATTAGTAACTCCTCAATTTAAAATTATTGATAGGGGAGTGCTTGAAGAGAATCTAGTGGATTCAGATGTTATCTCTTTTGATTTCAAGCAGGCAGCGGAAATTAGAAGCGAATTATTTCCAAATTCTTCTTTGCTAGTTCCTTCTAGGCATGACAAAATCAAGACAATGAGTCAAGACTTACAAGTTGATAGTTGTAATAACTCCTGTTTTGTCTTTACCTTTGAGTGTAATGAGTTGGTTATCTCATGTGCCATGACTAAGCCAGAAAGTACAAGGTTAATTAATCTTGATGAATTGTAGTAAAATGAAGGTAGTTGTATTTACTGAATTTCCAAGGCTAGGTCCTTTTAACAAGAGGGTCTTTTGTAGTATGCTCGATATTGAAAATGTTACCATTATCGGTGTCATATTCAATCCCAGACCAAAGAGAACCTTGTATGAGATGTATAGGGTATCCCTACGTAGAAAGCGTGGAAGTGCAATGATTGTTATGGCTATTCAACGACTAACTAAGCGAATTAAACGGCGTGGTAAGGATAATTCGGTTAGGATTAAAGATCTTCCCTGTTGTGGTGAGCTTCCTGTAGAAAGGGTCTCTTCGCTTAAGCGACTTACACCTGAGGCCAATTTGCTAATTACTCAAGCTGATCTGGCCGTTTTTATTGGATATCATCAGATCGTAAAGGCTGATTTTATTAACCGTTTTAAATATGGTGTTCTCTCCTATCATTTTGGTGATCTTCGAAAGTATCGCGGACAGCCTCCTCTTTTTTATGAGATTCTGAATGGAGAGAGAAAGGCTGGAACCGTTGTTCAGTTAATTACCGAGGATCTCGATGGTGGATATATTGTTTCTGAGAGAAGTATCCCATTGCACAAGAGAGATACATTAATCACCGCCTCAAGACGTGTCGATGAGTTAACATGGGATATGATGGCTGAAGCCTTGAGGAGAGTAATGACTCCTGGTTTTGTGGCTCTTAAACCAGAAGAGCTTGGTAGAATTTATTCTATCCCCAAATTCGGGCAATGGCTCCTTTTTCACTTAAAAGTGATTTTTCGCCATCTACTCTATAGTCGGGAAAAGTGATTATCGATTGAAGAATTTGGCAGTCGTTTTAGCGATCCATTCTATATCATCTGTCTCCAATCCTGAGTAGAAGGGGAATCGAATGATGTTTTCAGAGAATCTGATTGTATTAGGTAACTGCCGACCGTCATGATGAGGAGTGAAGTATGGGCTATTGTGCAGAGGCAAATAATGGAAGACCGCATGAATCCCCTCGTGATTTAGATACTTAATGAGTTGATTTCTTTCTTCACCTGTTCTACAAACTGCGAAAAACATGTTACCATTCTCAGTTGCACCATCCGGTAATTTAGGAATAGTTAAATGCCCGCTTCTGTTCAATGAGTCAAAATGCTTTAGATAGTCACGTTTGACTCGGGTTCGTTCCATCTGAATAACATCAAATTGTTCCAGTTGAGCAAAAAGAAATGCAGAGATAAGCTCAGAGGGGAGGAAAGAAGATCCGATATCAACCCATCCATATTTGTTTACTTCTCCACGGTGAAAAGCAGCTCTGTTAGTCCCCTTCTCCCAAAGAATCTCAGCCCTGTTAAAGTACTCCTTTTTATTTAAAGCTAACATTCCGCCCTCTCCACAGATGATATTCTTGGTTTCGTGAAATGAGAATGTAGCCATATCAGCTAGTGTACCACAGGGACGGCCATAATAGAATGCTCCCAGGGCATGGGCAGCATCTTCTATAACAATGATGTTATGTTTTATAGCCAGTGCATTGATTGCATTCATATCGCAAGCTGCTCCGGCGTAGTGCACTACTACAATAGCCTTTGTTTTTGTTGTGATCAATTCAGCTATCTGTTGTGCAGAGATATTGGGGTATTCAGGGGTAGTATCGGCAAACTTAATAATTGCACCTCTTATAACGAATGCATTGGCAGTTGAGACGAAGGTGAATGAAGGCATTATGACTTCATCACCGGGTTCAATATGTGCTAATAGCGCAGTCATCTCGAGGGCATCACTACAGCTGGTAGTTAAAAGAGATTTCCCAAATCCAAATCGGTCAACAAAAAACTCATGACACTTCTTTGTGTAGGCTCCATTCCCAGAGATTTGACCAAAGATAGCGGCCATCTGCATATGGTGGGGTTCCTTGCCTGTGAACCATGGTTTATTGAATGGGATCTTCATGACGATAGGATTGAAATTATTCCGCTAAATTAAAGTAATTGTCTGTATCATTCATTGTGGTAACTTTAGACTATGAAAAGTACCACTCAACGTGCCTCATTATTAGGTGATATCGTGCGTGTCTTGACAGGTAATATCGTAGCAATGGCTGCCGTATTAATCTTGAATATCATTTTATCCAGATCTTTAGGTCCTGGAGGATATGGGGTCTTTAATGGTCTTTTAGTGGTTGCAATGATCTCAGGGGCATTAGTTCAAATGGGAATACACCGTTCGGCTGTCGTGCACCTTGGACGTAAAGATTACCCAACCGGAGCAGTCCTTGGGTCGGTGGCGACGTTATGGATGATGGCTTCAATCATGGCAATAATAGCTTCAATTGTTACCTATTGCATCTTACAGAATAATGCCTATACCGTTGCAATGATTTTATTAGTGATCACCGGTATTCCCTTTGCAATCGGAGTAATCTACCTTTCTGGGTGTTATCTCGGATTGGATAGAGTGAAACAGGCTAATCGGATTTATTATACCGCCCCATTAATTAATGTGGTTCTTACTCTTCTTCTAGTCGTTTGGTTACGTTTGGAGGTTATAGGAGCACTAATTGCAACATTAATCTCGTCGATTACGGTTTTTTCTATTACCACTTATAGGCTTCGTAAAGAGTTCTACTTCAACTTCTCATTTGATCGGGGGTTACTTAAAAGCCTGGTAAAATTAGGCTTGGTGTATGCTTTTACCTTTATATTATTGCAGCTGAATTATAAAGTAGATATTCTCTTTTTACAGAAGATGGTAAGTTCTGAGGAGGTTGGGTTTTATACTTTGGCTGTTTCGGTTAGTGAGCAGTTGTGGTTATTGCCTTATGCTGCCGGGTTGGTTTTAATGAGTCGGACTGCAAATTCTTCTTCAATAGAAGCGGCAGTCAGGCCTGTAGGGTCATTACTCCGTTGGGGTTTCCTTATTTCGGTAATCGGTTCTATCGCCATTGTCTATCTTGCACCCATTTTGGTGCCTATGATCTTTGGTAAAGACTTTTCTGGAAGTATTGAAGTAGTTAAGTCCATTATCCCGGGAATCGTAGCATTTGTTGTATTCAGGATCTTAGAGAGTAATCTTGCTGGATTAGGTAAACCCTGGCTCGCAGTATATGCTTTGTTGCCTTCATTATTGATAAATGTGGGTTTGAATTTATGGTTGATCCCTCAATTCGGTATTCTTGGGTCAGCATGGGCTACCAATGTGAGTTATATTGTTGCCACAGTGGTTTACCTTGTAATCTATGTAAGATTTACTAAGGTTAGTATTGGCTATCTGCTAATGCCTAAGAGATCAGATTTGAATGAATTGAAGGAGTCATTTAGGAGGGGTGTTGTGAGGTTTAGTAAAAAGTAGGGAGTATAAATCTTTTTTCCCCTTACCTTTTTACTGCCCTTTCCGTGCCCTCCATCGTCTTCCCGTCTCCAAGTCTCCCTGTCTCCAAGTCTCCCTGTCTCCCTGCGTTTCCGCTTCACGCCTCAAGGGGCTGAAGTAAAGGCTGCTTGCAATTTCCCTTTAAGGGTAACAGGGATAATCAAACCTTCAGGAATCAGGTAAACCTCTCCGATCATAATATCTTTAAGATTGCCCTTAAGTGTAATATCATCAGTAAGTTTCTGGGCTGTAAGGTAATTGTTCATCTCCTGCTTCACTGTATTAATATGATCCTTTAATGGGAAAGTCAAGTAATGGCTAATCTTTCGTGTAATTGCTCCTTCGAGCAGCCAGTTAGCACTCCTGTGCAAAATATTCCTTGTAGACAGATCGTAGTCAAATTCCCTAATATTTATACACTGATTAACTGAATCATATACAGGAATTCCTTTAAAATAGAGTGTTCCTTTAATAGAACCACTAACTTGAGTCTGAACGATTAGACGATCTTTACTTGCATAAATATTCACCGAGTCTATACGAATAAAACGGGAGCCAGACTCAAAGGATTTTCCTTGAATGTACTGTCTGGCTTGTTTATTCAGCCAAGGGTATGTCATTCTGGTATGTACTGCAATTTCAAAGTCATCAGATTTATCAGGCGTTAGAGACAAATTGGGTAAAGGCACCTCTGCCATCAAAGGGGGGCGCCAGGTAAAACACTCTGATTGAGCTTTCAGGTTGAGTTTATGGATTATCTTACCTTTATTAGCCTGAAGGGGAGAAGATGAGATAGCTATCGGACGAATCGAAATCCAGATATCATATTCCGGCGAGACCAACTGAGGTTTCTGAATATTTGACCAAGCCTCGGTAGCATATTTTCTGAGATTAAACTGGTCGTGTATTGTCTGATCTATCATCTTAGACATCAAATCGGTGTTTGACTTTAACAGATAATCAGCTAAGAAGCCAATTGGTATATCAACAGGACCAGCCTTCATAACCGGTTTCTGCTTCCAGATGTAGCCATTGGTTCTAGTTTTTGTACTAAGACTCCAATCTGATTGCAACTCCATTTTAGTCTTAAACTTTAACACAATCTCACCGCTAAACTCTTTGCTATCAGTAACTGAAAACCCAAAAGCACCAACAGAATAATAGGCTTTTATCCAAAGTTTCAAGGGAACCTCCCAAGTAAGCTCATCACCATCGAGGCCTAATTCAATACGATCTGACTTCCATGCTTTAACCAAAAGGTTGTCATTATTATTATTGGTTCTATCATTATCCTCATAAATAAGACCGTTTACCTTTTTATTTAAAAAAGACTCTATCTGAGCGATATCTGACGTAATCGTTAGGTTCAGGTTCGAAGACTTGGCTTTTACGGCATACTCCTCGTAAGAATGTACTGGTTGAGGCGGCTGAATGGTTTTACACGATGAGAGGAATAAAATAGCGATAATTAAAAGATAGAAAGCTCTTTTCATTGAGAATTTAGCTAATAAGATCATTTTACTTGTACAGATTAAATATTATACAAACAAAAACACTCAACAAGTAATGTGAGTAGGCTCATAGGATTTAACAAAAACCTTACCGATAGAGACGAAAAAGGGGAGAGATTCTTATTGTATTTTGGTTGCTTTATATCTATCGATGGCCCATAAAGCACCTCCGATGATTCCGGCTTGGTTTTGAAGTTTAGCAGGAACAACATCGGCTTTAACTGTGAGATGCTTCTTAAAGTTATCTATCTTTTTACTAATGCCACCACCAATAATAAAAAGACCGGGAGTAAAAAGAAACTCCAAATAGAGTAGATACTCATTAAAACGAGCGCCCCATTCCGGCCATGACAAGTTATCAAGAGTGCGTGCTGCATCCGAAGCATAAGCTTCAGCTTTATTTCCCATCATTCTTAAATGACCCAGCTCGGTGTTCGGAACAAGCTTGCCATCAATAAAAAGAGCCGAACCAAGACCGGTACCCACCGTAATCAACATAACGACACCTTGCTGATTGTTGGCAGCACCAAATCGTTGTTCCGCAATACCTGCAGCATCTGCATCATTAACGATATAGCATTTCTCTCCACAGATATTGGTGAATAGTTGATCAGCCTGAGTATTGATCCAAGATTTATCAATATTAGAAGCAGAATTTACCAACCCATTAATAACCCTTGCAGGGAATCCAATACCGAGAGGGCCATGATAATTCAACTTATCAACCAGCTCTTTAACGGTATAGCCAATCTTTTCAGGGGTTGCTGGCTGAGGAGTAGCAATTCGATAACGATCACTTACTAATTCACCTTTTACAGTATCAACTAATGCCCCCTTTATTCCACTTCCTCCAATATCAATGCCCAGAATCGATACCGGGTTAATCATATCCTGACTCTTCTTTGCTTTCTCTTTCTCCTTCATGAAATTAAAATTTGTTTATCACTTACCAGTAATGAATCATTAAAAAGAAACCGTTCTAAAAGATATAGACTAACAACAAATTACGACATCCCATTCAAAGTCACCTATTAGTTTATTTTAAGGAACTTTCTAGAAAGTCGTCTGCCAGCATCATCTATTATAACTAACAAATATAATCCTTCTGCTAAAGCCTCGGTATTAAGAGAAAGTAATTCATCATTTGTTTGGTAAGATAATCCGGTAAACATGCCGACACTATTATATACTTTTAAAGACCACATTCCTTTGATCCGCGGCAAATGAATATCAGCAGTTTTATTTACCGGATTAGGTGTAATACTGAAATCGGCTTCATTAATAGGTGTATCTATCCCAATAACGGTAGGATAATAAAGCTTAACAACAACATTACCAGCAGCCGGATACTGTATATCAATCTTCGCTATTTCAGTAGTCGATAACATCCCCGGCTTGTCAGCTATCAACTTATAGGTTCCCAACGGAAGTCCATAGAAATAGAAATGCCCCGTCACATCACTCTTAACAACATCTATCGGAGTAAGATCCTCCTTACAGAGTATTACATCAATATTTCCTATTGTTTTACCAGTTAATGATGAAGGAGCATCTACCTGCATCGTTATCCCATCAATTGTACCGGGTCCCGAAACAATATCCTCTTTTTTAACCAGATGAATGTCGGCATCATAAATATTACTTGTCAATTCATGACGTTTGGCGCTGGACCAACTTAACTCAGAAAGCGCATAAGTTGGAAAGAACTTTCTGGCTTGATGACTAGATGCGGTTAGCTCAGCCTTAACTAAATAAACTCCTGTAAGCAATTCCCGAAACCAATAATACCCAAGATGAGAAAAATAGCCTGTATCGATAGGTTGAATATTCACAGTCGAAAATTGACGGAACAGAATGACTTTAGCAGTATCTCCTTCAGCATAAGGATTATTTATCGGGAGATTACTATCAAAAATAGATCCGCCAAGATCAAGATAACTTTTCATGCGTATCTCTTTACATATTTTATCTTTTAAGACATATCTTGGTGGAATACTATCAATTGCCTCAAGGCAAACTGTGTAATTCTGTGTCAGTAAATACCTATGATGAGGATTCTTTATATCATCAGTCACTCCATCTCCAAAATTCCATCTCCATGATTTAATATTTGTCCCTTCAGATAAATCTTTGAAATGATAGAGACGCGGGGTTGCAGTTAAGGTATCCAGATAATAATCAAAATCAGCGGAAGGAAGTTTGGGAAAAGATAGCTTCAGATCAATTAACGTATCACTAAAACAGCAATTCATAAACATGGTGTTGCTAACTGTCAATTTCACTTTGTAATCACCAGTATCAGCATAAATATGATATGGGTTTTTCTCTATTGAATAACCTCCATCGCCAAAATCCCAGATAAATTTATCCGCCGGTCCCTCTCCTAAACTTCTGAACTGAACATGTAAAGGTTTGAGTGTATCTTGAATATAGCCTATTACAGCCTTACAATGGAAAGGTTCTATGACAATATCCTTACAGATGGTATCCTGACAAAGACCCGGATAGATACTGTTGTTGATTATTAAGCAAACAGTAAAAGTTCCCCAGCTAGAATAGATATGACTTACACTTGCCCCCTCCGCAGAAGATTCATCTCCGAAATACCAAAAGAATTCATTTGGAGATCCCGCAGAAGTACTTTTAAACAATATTTTCAACGGATATAATGAATCGAAAGTGTAGGTAAAATCGGCTACACATGGCACAACGTTAAGTCTGATCTCTTTGTAACTACTATCAATACAATATTCAGGGTATTGACTATTCCAAACTTTATGTTTTACCAGATAGGTTCCGGTATCATTATACAGATGTGTAGGATTAAACACATCTTCAGTCCTACCGTCCCCAAAATCCCAATACACATTATCGGCACTACCATGCGGAATAGTTTCAAACGAAACTTCAATTGGATTATAGGGATTAATGGTATATAGAAAACTACTTAAGCAATCAGGACCCTTAATATGAATCAATTCCTCATAAATCGTATGACAATGCACTGTATCAAGCCTATTAGCAGCACTAAATCGAACATTATAATAACCAGTATCAGCAAAAATATGAGTAGGATTTAACTCTGAGGAGGTGAAGCCGTCACCAAAATCCCAATGAAGACTGTCAGCATCCGACCCAGTATAACCAAAGAAGTATACCTTAAAAGGGTTTATATTGTCAATTGTATGGCTAAATGCTGCTTGGCAGTTAGTTGGAATTGGAACCACAATTGTCTTACAGATCTGATCATAACATGACTTTGTCAAATCACCTATAGAGAGGCAGACCTGATAAACACCTGGAACAGAATAAAAGTGCACAGGATCATATACAGCACTACTTTGGCCATCACCAAAACTCCAGTTAACCCAATAGAAAAGGCCAGTTGAGTTATTTACAAACCGAATTGCTAATGGATTATTATCAACACTTTCCCAAGTAAAATCAGCATGGCAATCATCTGTAATAGATTTTGGAGGGAATTGATCCTGCTTTATTGAATCAAAAGAAGAGCTATAACCAATAGATTTATTATAAACCAATTGACTTTCAACTATTGGCATAGTCTCACCAGCTGAAGCACAATAGGAAATTGTATTCAGAAAAACTAATATAAGACTCAGGTAAGTGAATGAATAGTTCTTCTTCATGCAAATTAACGAGTCAATGACTTTGAGTGTCAACCTGCAAAAATACGATTTCCCACTATCTAATGTAAAGAGAGTCTTAGAATTTTAGAGAAAAACCAGTATTTAAACCCCAAGCTTGACCGGAGTTAGACTGCGGTGACAGATAGGCACTCTTGGTATAAATCCTATACCAGGGTTCGATTTCCCAACTAATTCGTTTACTAAGTATAACGTCGAATCGCATACCAGCTTGTACAGACCAAAGGAGTGATCTTCTTTCCAGTGTAAGGTCATCAAGAACCAGAACACGATAAAATCTTGATGAAAAAACGGGATCTGTTTTTTGTGTTGCTGTCTCCAGAGACATTACACCTGCTCCATACGCAGAAAGGTTATACCATTTTCCAGAAAGAAATCTATAACCCAACTTAAAGGGTATATTGAGATATCTGTAATTCATTAGGGTCTGAGCGTCACCATATCTGTCTACACTATCCCAAATAGCTAAGCGCTTTGTAATAAGTATTACCTCATCAGGCTTCTGCGGATCGGGAACATACCATTCAACCTTCTCATAAAAACCAACACTATCAAAGGCTCTATAAAATGCCTTATAATGTCCTTGGTCTTCCTCCTCATGCATCGAGATCCCAGATTCAGCAAACCAATTGCCAGACTCAACCCTGACAACAAGGCCACCAAATGGATTCTTTGAGGTAATATCACCAGTAGATAGAGGTAGTGTTCTTTGCATGTAACCCATATTGAAGCCGATCTTGAACACTAAATCATCTTTAGTACTGTCTTTCTCAGATTTCAACGGTTCTGCAATAACTTGGCGGGATTCAAGATTAGCCGAAAGTCCTGTTTGATTCAGATTTGCTTGCCGTTTAGTCATTGACGAAAACGTCATCTCTGAACGCGGAGCAGTAGCCTCAACATCTTTATTAACAGAAGGATTAGTTCTTCTTGTAAAGCTACTTATCTCTACATTCTCTACTAAGCTTTGCTCGACAACAGGAGCCTCAACTTTTACTTGTGCCTTGTGGTTAACAACTACCTCAGAGAGCTGGGGCTGATTAGGAGATGAATCATTTGAGGAGTCAAACTGATTAAGCAGAACAGCTCCAGTAATAAGAGCGGTAGCAGTTAATCCAGTTGTTCCAATTAAATAAGAATTGTGTAAGAAATTTGTGAAGTTCAGGCCAAGAAACTCATACCATGATAGCTTTCTGCTGATCTTACTCCACACCTTCATCGAGGGGGCAGCATCGCAATCAGCAAGGCCATCACGAAATAAGTCATCAATATTTTGCCTGTCCGTATTCATTTTCTTTGACTATAAAACGAGGCGCTCTTCTCTCTGCAATTGATCAATTTGTTTCTGCAGATATTTTCGTGCCTTTAGTAACTGAGTTTTAGAGGTACTGAGAGATATCCCGAGTTTATCAGCGATTTCCTGATGCTGAAAACCTTCAAAAGCATATAGGCTAAAAACCATCCTATAACCTTCGGGTAAATCTTGAATCAGTTGAAGTAATTGTCGAGTTGTAGCTTGTGCTGCACCGGGAAATTCATACGCAACCTCTTCTTCGCTTGGCGAGAACGATTCAATATCATCCGTACTTATAACGTCTTGCTTTGACTTGTTTTTTATGAATAAACTGATTGCAGTATTAATCATAATTCGTTTTAACCAGCCTTCAAAAGAGCCTTTACCGGAATAATTACGGATATTCAGAAATGCCTTTACAAATCCCTCCTGAAGTAAATCTTCCGCTTCAGCCTGATTTGAAGCATATCGCAAACACACTACATACATCGTACGTGCATATTTTTGATACAGCATGTTCTGGAAAGTTCGTTTCCCGGCTATGCAACCTTCTATTATTTGATTGTCATCGGGAATTTTGCCTTTCATAGTGGTAGACTCTGCAATGTTTAAAAGGTTGCCTGAGGGGTTAAGGTTTGCCTGTTTTTTTTGGTCGTCAAGGTTCAAAGATAAAGATTGATCTTTATCTGACCAAATAAATTTCTCCTATATGATTCTTTTTACTAAGTGCGAAACCAATATTTTCTCAGATTAAGTAAACGAAATTAGTGCTTTATACTTATATAATTAATTTTTGTTTCATGTGATTTTAATGTTATTTATCCGGATTCTTCAAATAACCTATTAAACACTTATCTGGTAAACCTCAAATTATCACTTCTAAAATTGCAATACCCATTTCATTTTTATTGTTTATTCTCCTACCTCTTTAGCTCTATATCTTCTCTGCTTGCCCGCTCTCTCGTTTCTCTGCCTTCGACTCTGCTCAGGTAGCGGTGGGGGTGGTTGAGCGTAGCCTTCGACTCTGCTCAGGTAGCGGTGGGGGTGGTTGAGCGTAGCCTTCGACTTCGCTCAGGCAACGACCTGGTGGTTGAGCGGAGTCGAAACCACTGTATCCATCGTATTTCTCCTGTTCCCCTCCTGTTCTCCTCTTATGCCTCTCCCTATCCTCTCCCTATC
>JAJTBW010000215.1 GCA_021286705.1 Sphingobacteriia bacterium | reverse complement strand
TAAGAGATGCATAAGAGAGATATAAGAGGGATATAAGAGGGGAGCTTTGGGGATGTTGAATATCAGTGAGTTGGAAGCATGAATTTTTGGGGCTTGCAGGCAGGAATTTGGAAGGGTGGGGCGGTTAAATTGTCAATTTTATTTGGCTAATAGCTTGTTAAGTCTTAATAATCTATCATTTATAATCATCTTTGAATTTTTAGCATGTATTTAGGTCCATTTGATATTATATTTACAGATTGATTATTCGAAACAAGATGAGTGAGCAAGATAAGCTCCTTCGGCTACTTGAGATGTTAGTTTATTTGTCTAGTGGTATTAGAAGGAGTATAAGTGAGAAAGGTTAAGAAATTGATGTTAAGTATGAAATAAAAACAACAGTATGTCCCAACCACCTTAACATGATTTATCTTTTGATTTAAATTGCATTTTAAATTAAATGAGTTGATTAATAGTTTTTTGATGGACTTAAGATTTAGTTTGATGAACTAATGTAATAGGTACTTTTACATAGTTGCTTTTCCTTAATCTGATTTTAAAAGTTTATCTTTTTGATAGAAGGTTGACTAAGTTGGTAAGGAATAGATTCAATGAGAGATGGTTGTTTAAATGGGTTTCTGCAACTTATAAATTAAGCATAAATTCAGTGATCATTTGCTTTAATCTGAATACACTATGTTAATTAGAGTTGAGTGTGACAAATGAGATAATGAATCCAAAATTTGATGAAAACTGAGAAAAGGGCATTAATAGAGTCGAATAAGACTCAAAGGTTATTCAAGTTGATTCTCTTCCTTAGCAATAGTTATTCGAAAACCAAGGATGAATGTATTCAATTTCTAGGCGTAAAAGACTCAGCCTTTTATAACTATCGAAAAGAATTACTTGAGATAGGATTTAATATTGTACAAAAGGAGGGTAGATATTGGATTGATAATGATAAGGACAACTATCAAGTATTACAAAATATCCTTCACTTTACTGAAGAAGAAAGTTGGTTGTTGTCAAAGGCAATTGATCTGTTAGATACCTCTGTCATTTCTACCCTTTCTTTAAAGAAAAAACTAACTCAATTTTTAAATTATGATAAGGCGGTAGAAGCATATTTGCAAAAGCAGAAGACGGAAAAAGTCCAACTCCTTGCAAGTGCAATTAAAAGTAAGAAGTTGGTATTATTAAAAAATTATGCCTCTGGAAATAGTCAAACTGTTAAAAACAGATTGGTGGAACCGTTTGAATTTCGGGAGGATTTTAATCTGATTTGGGCATTCGATACTTCATTGATGCAAAATCGGCAATTTAAAATCAGCCGTATGGAGGATGTAGAAATCACTGCATTAAATTGGGAGTATGTTAGGTTACACCAATCTATGCCTGTTGATGTATTTCGCAATACAGGTCAACTTGAAAAACAACTTGAATTGGTCTTAACCTTAAAAGCGCGTAACTTACTGATAGAAGAATATCCATTGTCAGAAAAGTTTTTAGAAAGACTTGGTCCATCTAAGTACCTTTTAAAGGTTCGAGTGGCAAAGTATGAAGGGCCATGTCGATTTGTATTAGGATTGGCTGATGAAATAGAAGTAATTGGAGATACTTTGTTTTTAGAATTCATACATGAGAAGATGAAAAAAATGCAATCTTTTTATTTTGACTCCACGATTTCAGGAGTTCAAGATGTGAAATTTGACAAAAACTGATTAAAATGCAAGATCGAGCTATAGCAAGGATAGGACAATGGCAATTAGAACTGAATCGAGATTTGAGCCCAGTCGATCTCTATATAGAGAATATGTATCCAGGAAAAGATTATCTGATGTTGCTGTTAGTTTTTGAAGTTGTCTGCTTAGATGGAGAAATGACATGTTTTTTTGATAAATTAGACATTGAGAAAATTAAAAAGAATTCAAATGATTATCGGAAATATGCCTATCGAAAAGGAAGTGCTCGCGGGGGTGATGTAACTTTAACAACTAAACTTAGTGACTCTATCCATAAGAAGGTGCAGAATATTAGAGATGTTCAGTTTAAAAAGCTTGTATCTGCAAAACATAGAGATGCTAGGTTATTTGAGTGTATTGAAGCTACATTTATTAAGAATGAAAGTACAATTAAAGGAGAAATACAAGAATTTCTTACTAATAGATCAAAGGAGGAGATAACCTCTTTAGGTATTTCGTTTCTTGTTATAAAAGATGGGGAGAGATTGTATTTAAATGATTTTGAACTAGTAAGGGGTGTTTTACTAGATTCTGGTTCAGAGAAGAAATATGAGCACAATGGGACTCTATCACGTACCGAAAAATCAATTTGTTCTGTAACTGGTAAAGTTGAAGAAGATATCTATGGTTTTGCTGGTCCGTTTAAGTATTCAAGTCCTGATAAACCTGGCTTTATAAGTGGCTTTTTTAATAAGAAGATGTTTTGGCGTAACTATCCAGTATCTTCAAAGGAAGCATTAGCCTTAGAATATGGGAAAAAGTTTATTAAACAGAACCTAACAGGTTATTTTTATGGGTATGAGTATTTGTTTGTACCGCATCCAATTATCGCCACTGGGACTACTGAGTTGGAAAAGGTAGTTCAGCTTCTGAAAGATGCGTTTGTTACTGCTCGCAATAAGAAATCATCGAATGAAGAGAGGGCTATAGCTGAGGAATATGTACAGAGGGTAATTGCAAAAGCTGGAGAGGAGAATGGTAATTTCTTCAATGTGGATATGCTTTTTTATTCTGAAGATAAAACGACAGAGGCCATTAGTATTAAAATGATGTTGGAGGAGGTGCTTCCTTCTAGATTTAGTAAGTTGTTTATTGAGGTACCTGGCATTGTAAACAAAAATCCGTTATTTAGGAATGCTATTGTTGTGAAAAAGGTCGAACAAGATTTGAGATTCTCATTTCGTATTATTAAGGACTTTTTTGAAGACAAATTTCTTGAAATTGTTCAGAATATTTTTGTTGGCAAATCTATTTCAAAGGTATTTTTGTTTGAGCAGATTGTGTCTGTAATTCATAAAAATTACAACAAATCTCATACACAAGATAAGTGGACAGAGCCTACAGGGTGGACCGTACTTAAGGCAATAATGCTCATAAATTATTTGCAAGAACTTGGAATCATCGAAAACAGTATTAATTATATTTATATGGACACAATTGTTTATGATAAAAAATCAAGCAGATTCAATCTGGATGGGTTTAATCAGTTTGTAAAGGATAATGGGTGTTTTCTTGATAGTGATATTAAAGTTGGAGTATTTGCGGTAGGTGTATTGGTTCGCTTCCTGTTTGATATCCAACATGCAAATTTAAACAATACCCCATTCGAGAATAAACTACGAGGTTACAAACTTAACCCTGAACTTCTAATGCAAGTCTACACGGAAGCGTTAGACAAGATTCAGAAATATCAAAAAAGTTTCTATGTTTATGGAGATTTGCGTGATGTAATAAGCCAATACTTTATAACTAAAAAGCAAGATATGTGTTTGTTAAGCAATAATGAGCTTTCTTTTTATTTTGTTGCTGGTATTGAAATGGGGCGTAGGTTTAAGAATGAAAAAGAAGGAAATAGTCAGATAGTTGAAAAGTAATTTCTTAATAAATAAAACAATGAATGAATTAATTAAAAATCGCAGTGAACTTTTGTTCCTTTATGATATTGAAAATGCCAATCCTAATGGTGATCCATTAAATGAAAATCGGCCACGTTTTGATACTGAAAGTAGTACTGTATTGGTATCAGATGTACGTTTAAAACGGACTATTCGTGATTATTGGTTTGAATATAAGGGGTTTAATGGTCTAGGAGATCATCAGGATGTTTTCGTCCGAGAAACAACATACAATGAAGGTGAAAAGCTTTATATTAAGGATGGTAAACGCAGAGCCAATGATTTTAGTGGTGATGCTTTAAATATTCTAAATAAATGCATTGATATTCGTGTATTTGGGGGTGTAATTCCTTTACAAAACGATTCAATAACTTATATCGGACCTGTACAGTTTCAGATGGGAAAATCATTGAATAGGACTGAAATAGTTGAAGAGCAGGGAACCGGTGCTTTTGCCTCCGGAGATAAAAAAAGTCAAGCAACTTTTCGTACAGAGTATAAAGTTCCTTATGCCATCATAGGATTTAATGGGATTATTAATGAGAAATCTGCTCAATATTCAAAAATGAATGAAAATGATAAAGATTTGCTAATTGAAGGGATTTGGGAGGGAACGAAGAGTCTGATTTCACGCTCTAAATTTGGACAGGCTCCATTGTTTTTACTTTGTATTGATTTTAAAGAGTCGTTTTATATAGGTAACCTACGTCAACGTCTTAGACTTGAATGTGGCGAAATGAACGAAATGCAAATACGAAATACAAATGATTTTAAACTTGACGTAACAGACCTTGTTAAGGTCTTAAAAGACAATAAAGAAATGATTGATTCTGTTAAACTGAGAATCGATTCACGGTTGACAATGGTTAATAATGGTCAGCTAATCACAAATATCAGTAGAAATGAACTCTAAGGAATTGCTCATTTTCGACATTAAGGGCGAATACGGGCATTTTCGAAAGTATAATACTACCACTTCGCCACTTACTTACTCAATACCTACACGGACTGCCATTGTCGGAATGTTGGGGGCTATAATCGGAATGGAAAGAGAAGTGAGTGACGGCGTATATCAAGAAGGGGTTATACCAGTTCAAGAGTTCTTTTCCAAGAAGGATTGCGATATAGCTGTGCAGATCATGAAACCTATCAAAAAGGTGAATATTGGGTTTAATCTTATCAATACGAAGACATCGTTTTACAACCTTACTCGTGCTGGTAGGACTCAAATTGAGTTTGAATTAGTCAAGGACGTACATTATCGTATCTTTCTTACAATGGCTAATGAGGTTTTCTTTAGAGAACTCTCAAACCTAATCAAAAATAAACACCATTATTTCACCCCATACCTGGGTCTAGCTCAATTTACCGCAGAGATTGATTATATTCAATTGACTAGAGCTAATGAGGTTTTCAGTAGTGGTGCATATACTGAAATTATTACAGCCGTTAATATATCAAAATTGCATGGGGAAGCACCTGTAGAATTTCAACGAGAGTTTGTATATTCAGCTAATAATATGCCGATTACTATGGACAGATACCGTAATGTGTTGGAGTATTCTGAAGTATTAATCGAGAAAAGTGGAAATTCATTAAAGGTTAATGTACCGGCTTTTTATGAAGTAGATAAGGTTGGTAATATTCTTTTTCTATGAGTTGTATTTTGTTAATGGAATCTGTATGTGATTGATCTCTAAGTTTAAGTGATAAGTTTTATGTTAGAATTGCTTTCACACAAAGACAAGCTACTCGTTGATCACTTACGTCAGGTGGCGAATATTGCGATGCAATTAATAGGTGGTAAAGGTTATCACTTTACATTTACTAATGGAGCTGAAGTTTCAAACCAACATCTTGATGATTTGGTATGGATTGCTGGAGCGTTTCATGATTTAGCTAAAGCGACTCGGTATTTTCAAGACTATATTAGAAATCCTGAAGCTGTTCACAATAATTTAAAGAATCATGCATCGCTGTCTTCGATATTTGTCTGGTTTGTCGTAAAGGGTTATTGTGAAAAAGAGTTTACTGATAAATTTTTGACGGACTTGATCCCCTCATTACTCTTAATTGCTGTAAAGAGGCATCATGGTTCGGTAGATAATTTTGAGACGGAATTATCCTTTTCTAACGAAAGTATAGGTTACTGTACTGAGCAAATAAACAGCATTGACGATAAGTCTGTTGAATTTGTTATTTCAGAGTTAATTACTGAGACAAGGATTAAAACAACATGGAAAGAGTTTAAAGAATATTGGCAAAGCGACGAATTCAAATTTCAGATAAACGATTTTAAAATGTTGATTTTTAAGTTCGAATATCCTAAGTATGAGGAAAGCGATAGACTAGCTTTATTTAACCTTTTCCAAATAGTATACTCAGCATTAATGTATTCTGATAAGAATGACGTTATTTTGGAGAATAATCTATTTTTTCAAGGAAAAACAGATATTACTTTTTGTATTAATCAGTTTAGGGAGAAGAATGGATTTAA
>JAJTBW010000214.1 GCA_021286705.1 Sphingobacteriia bacterium | reverse complement strand
AGAGAACATAAGAGAGTCATAAGAGAGATATAAGAGGGATATAAGAGGGGAGCTTGGGGGATGCTGAATATCAGAGAATTGGAAGCATGGATATTTGGGGCTGGCAAGAGAAATTTGGAAGGGATGGGCAGTTAATGATTCTCAACCATTAGACAGAGCAAAGACTAAGATACCAACTCATACGACTCTATTTCTTCTTCGCTCTCACCTTTTCATACATTTGACTATTTAGGATCCATTCTCAAGTGTTTAATCAATTCCCTTCTCCCCTCTAAAAAAATCATTATCTTTTCTAATTCAGATACTTTATATTTGTATCCTCTAGCAGAAACAATGTCACCATATAAATCAAGCGAATATGGAAGCCGTAATTAATAAAGTTCTCGTAGTTGACGATGAACCGGATGTCCTTGAATTTCTCTCATATAACCTTAAGAAAGAGGGATTTTTAGTGTTTACCGCTTCCAACGGCAAGGAGGGGTTATCTCTTGCAATTAAAGAACGCCCCCATTTAGTTATCCTAGATGTCATGATGCCTGGGATGGATGGAATCGAGACATGCAGTGAGATTCGAAAACAACCCTTCTTATCAGACACCATCGTTATTTTCCTGACCGCAAGAGGAGAAGATTACTCACAAATAGCAGGGTTTGAAGCCGGTGCTGACGATTATGTCACAAAGCCTGTTAAACCTAAGGTGCTTATATCAAGAGTTAAAGCACTTTTGCGCCGTCTGACTATTAATAGTACCGAACAGACTTCAACTCAGATTAGTCTGACGGAGTTCACTATCAACCGAGAACGATACGTAGTAATTAAAGACGGAAAAGAGATTGTTCTTCCACGAAAAGAGTTTGAACTTCTTTCACTCCTCTCTTCAAAGCCAAATAAAGTCTTTACTCGTGATGAGATATTCTCAGCTGTTTGGGGTAATGATGTAATTGTTGGCGACCGTACCATAGATGTTCATGTCAGGAAAATAAGAGAAAAGCTAGATACTCAAAACATTAAAACCGTTAAGGGTGTTGGCTATAAGTATGAGACTGTTTAAAAATTTGATGCCAGCTTCATCTAACTTTTAAGCCCCATCAGTTCACTCTTTCTCAATTATCGGCTCTAAACGATGATTCAAAGCGAGTAAATGAGTTGCCAGATTATTCAAATCAACAATTACTCTTGTTTAGACTTTTGTTATATACGCTATAGGATAACTGTTTCTTGATGTTTTCTTAACTTCACTTTTCTCTACTTTTTTGAAATTGCACCCTCTTTCCCCTTAGAAAAATGAAATTTCAAGATTCAAAAAACATTGCTCGCAATATTACGGTTATTACAACCTTAAGTGTATTCGTTTCGGTATATCTGACAGGTATCTTCACAGGGTGCAATCATCTTATTCCTGCCCTTGCCGGATCACTAATATCATTACCTATCTCCTTTTTTGTAACTAAATATCTAATCAATAAACAGATAAACGAGAAGATACGGGTGATTTATAAAACCATTCATCAGCAAAAAACTGAAAAAGGAAACACCCTAAAATTCCCTGATCCTGAATCTATTGATAGAGTGAATAAAGAGGTGTTAGAGTGGAGCTCTAATAAAAAAGCTGAAATTGATAAGCTTAAGGAACTTGAGAATTACCGTCGTGAGTATATTGGGAATATATCACACGAGTTAAAGACACCTATCTTCAATATTCAAGGATATGTTCTAACTCTTCTTGATGGAGGTCTGGATGATCCTCAGATCAACAAAGATTATCTTTTGCGGACAGAGAAAAGCATCAATCGAATGATTGCCATCATTGAGGATTTAGAGACTATAACACAACTCGAAACAAATGAGTTGAAAATAAACCTAAGCAGATTTGATTTAGCTGCTTTGACAACCGAAGTGGTTGAGTCATTAGAGATGAAGGCTGAGAAAAAAGGGATGACCATATACTTTGCCCAACACCCAGATAACCCAATATGGGTAAAAGCCGATCGTGATAGAATTGCTCAGGTGCTAACCAATCTCATTGAGAATGCTATTAAATATGGGAAAAAGGGGGATGGCAGAATAAAGATCAGCTTCTTCGATATGGATGAGAATATCCTGGCTGAGGTCACTGATAATGGACCTGGTATAGCTCAACCAGATCTTGGAAGAATCTTTGAAAGGTTTTATAGAACAGACAAAGCCAGATCAAGAGAACAAGGAGGGACTGGCCTGGGTCTTGCAATAGTAAAGCATATCATGGAGGCTCATGAGCAGACGGTTAACGTTAGAAGTACATTAGGGATAGGAACAACATTTGGTTTTACGCTGAAAAAAGCTTCTGCTCGCCCTTAAGTGCATTTTTCCACCGGGACTTACAACTAGAAATAATAATACCGACAGGATGGGTGCGGAATTCTACTTCTTGGGTTGAAGAATAGTTCTGACTTTCTTCCCGTTAACGAATTCTACCTCCATTGCCTTATCGCCTGTGATATTCCAGTATGTAAAAATTCCTTGTTGCTGACCCAATACATAATTCCCTCTATTTTGCATCTTGCCATCAGGGAAATAGGTAGTAAAGAGACCATGAGGTAAATCAGCATTAAACGATTGCTCACGAATAAGAGCCCCGGCAGCGTCATAAAACATCCACCGACCTTGCTTTTTATCCTCCTTATATGCACCCTGCTGACTAACTTTTCCATACGGAGAGTACTCAATCCACTCACCCTCTCTCTTTCCAAATCTATACTCCCCTTCATAGACCTTAAGCCTTCTGTCAGAAATCATATAACTCTTACCATGCTTTAAGCCTTCTTTATACTCATGATGATATCTGATACGACCATCCGTGAAGTAGCCCTCCCAGACACCATTCATTAACCCCTCATGAAAGGTTCCCTTGTAATCAACAACGCCATCAGGTAAATAGGATATCCATAAGCCCTCTTCTTTGTCATTTTCAAATGAGCCTTCATGATAAATTGCACCATTCTCATAATAGACAATCCAATGACCGGTTCTTAGCCCTTTATCAAAGAGTCCTTTTTTCCAAACCTCTCCTTTAGGATAGTAATATATCCACTCACCTTGCTGTCTGCCTTTAACAAAATCGCCAGTACTGCCAATTGAACCATTCTCCTGATAATATATCCACTTTCCCTCTTGAGTATCCGATTTGAGCTCACCCTCCATGTCACGCAGACCAGATGGATGCCACCAGATCGCCTTTCCATTTAGGCTATCATTTCTATAGTTACCCTCAAAAGACTTCTCTCCACCAGGATGCCACATCTTTCCAATGCCCTCCTTCTTTCCATCAACAAAAGGAAGCTCATTATACTTTTGACCTATTTCATAATATTCAGTATAGACCCCATTTCTTAATGCCGCTTTGACCATCCATTCGGCTTTAATATTCCCGGAAGGGAAATACTCTTTGCATTTACCATCAAGTTGGCTTAACTCACTCTTAAGACCTCCATTCTCATAATACTCTAACCAGGTTCCAATTGCCAGCCCACTCTTGTATTGCTCAACCGATTGAATTTGCCCATTGCGATACCAATGTTTCCATAAACCGGTTCTCTTTTGATTTTCAAAACAACCAGAGTCTTTTTTTACATGATTTAACGAATCCCAATATGATATTTGAAGTTGCTGCCCATTCAAGGCAAATGTTGAAAGTAAAAAAAGAAAGAGTATTAACTGACGCATTTCCAAAGTCTTTAGAATGATAACGTACGATCGGTCAAAAACGTATGCAACAATAATTCTGCCAGCCTGCCAGATATTCAAAAATGAAGAAACACTACTTATCACGAGAAATCACATAATCTACTAAGCTAAAGAGAGCATTCTTTACATCACTATCCTGGTATTGTGACAGCAGCGTTTTAGCTTCAGAAGCAAACTGAATCATTCGTTGATGAGCATATTCCAATCCGCCATTTTTATGAACAATCTCTATGACCTCATCAACCCGAGCTCTATCCTTATTATGGTTTTTCACCGTATTAATGATCTTGCTCTTGGTTGAACTATCTACATTGTTCAAAGTAAAGATAAGAGGAAGAGTCATCTTTTGCTCCCTGATATCAATTCCATTAGGTTTACCAATCAGATTGCTTTTATGATAATCAAAAAGATCATCTTTAACCTGAAACGCCATCCCTACCAGCTCTCCAAACTTATACATATTAGCAATTTGTTCTTCTGAAGCTCCGGCAGAGGCTGCTCCCGCAGCGCAACAAGCAGCAATAAGAACAGCCGTTTTTTTCCTAATTATCTCGTAATAGATCTCCTCCTTAATATCAAGCCTACGAGCTTTTTCTATTTGCAATAACTCACCTTCGCTCATTTCACGAGTGGCAGCCGACACTATCTGCAAAAGTCCGAACTCCTTATTCTCAACAGCAAGTAGTAACCCTCTGCTAAGCAGATAGTCACCTGCAAGAACAGCTATCTTATTCTTCCATAAAGCGTTTATCGAAAAAGCACCACGTCGTTCATTCGAGTCATCAACAACATCATCGTGAACTAAGGTGGCCGTATGAAGTAATTCAATCATGGCGGCTGCTCTATGAGAGGAATCAGTAACACCCCCACTCAATTCTGCCGATAAGAA
The DNA here is from genome assembly GCA_021286705.1 of Sphingobacteriia bacterium. Lineage (GTDB taxonomy): Bacteria > Bacteroidota > Bacteroidia > Bacteroidales > TTA-H9 > JAJTBW01. The sequence continues at coordinate 1,694 of JAJTBW010000214.1, read as the reverse complement.
CACAAATAATGGTCTGATTTGCTTACCCTTTCTTCTGGTCAGGTAACGCATGATTAAATCCAACAGTGAAACTTTGCTTCTTATAGCATCACGAAATACAATTTCAAACTGATCTATATGACCCTTTACAGGCTTCTGTATATCCCCTATGATTGACATTTTCTGTTCTTTATTGTCCAAATTTAACACTTTTATCTTCGCCGCTTTCTCATGTAAGATTTCAATCGCATCTTATACCTTTGTAAAAAAAACAGAATGGACACTTTTCTTTTTGATGAAACAATATTCGGCCCCATATATAGTCGTCGCTTAGGCAATTCTTTAGGAATAAACCTGCTCCCATGTAATCGAAAAATCTGCTCATTCGATTGCGTCTATTGTGAATGTGGGTGGACGCTCAATCAAGTTGAACAACGTGGAATGCCCAGTCATACTGAGGTTAGCAATCTACTTGAGAAAAAGCTGATAGACCTTAAAACCCAGAATAATATCCCTGATAGTCTTACATTTGCTGGTAACGGAGAACCTACCCTTCATCCAGATTTTAGCAAAATCATTGATCAAACTCTTGCTCTTCGCAATCATTACTTTCCCAAGGCCAAGGTCTCTGTACTTTCAAATGCAACTCGCATTGATAAGCCTGATATTATTTCATCACTTCTAAAGATTGACAATAGAATTTTAAAACTTGATGCTGGAAGTGAACTGATGTTTCAACGTATTAATCAACCTACAACACCTATTTCCCTCGAAACTATAATCTCCGGGTTATGCTCCTTTGAGGGAAAAGTTACGATTCAAACACTCTTCTTAAAAGGCGAAATCTCAGGGTTCCCCATAGACAATACCTCAGAAGAGGAGATTCAGTTATGGCTAAAGCATCTTGAACTGATTAGACCTGAAAGAGTCATGATCTATCCTATCGCACGAAATACCCCTCTCGACAACCTCAATATTATCTCAAAAGAGCAACTGCAACAAATTGGAGAACGAGTTGAAGCTCTTGGAATAGAAACTGAAATATATTAATCATGGCCAGACCACTTTGGGAATACCCTACTAATGTTCTCCTTGGTTTCGGAGAAACAATTAAAGGAAATGTAGAAATTCACCGTTTTCTAGCCGAGAATGGTTATCCGGAACTTGCAGCTCTCAGCAGTGCAATTCGAGGGAGCGAAGAGGCCTTTGAAATTTTATTTAAAACCCATCCGGAACTAGCAGCCCTCGATTCAGCTATTGACAATCAACCTCAGGCATATCTCTGGCTAAAAAAATTCAACCTCGAGTTTTATATCATCTTTGCTGATGCCTGCCGCAAAAAACCCGATGCTCTTGCATGGCTCACTAATAATAACCAAGAGCTTTTTCTAAGATTAGCCAATATCATTTACGACTTCAGAGAAAATCAAATCTTTGATTACCACAAAAAGAACTTTTAATACCGCCGGCTACAACTTCTAAATTATGGTTTTAAGCGCTCTAATTAGGGGCAATAACGGTTATTCTCTACTTTTAAAACCATTAAATAAACCAATTTAGCATCCGCTATCGCAGCTTCCATGGCAAGAGCAACTACAGCAACTATTTGTACCATGAACTCTTTCCAAGTCCGGAATAGAGCCAGTTAATTCATGTCCCTCGGTTGCCCATTGCAGAAGACCACCAGCCAGATAACAGACTGATTTGAAATCCTT
>JAJTBW010000010.1 GCA_021286705.1 Sphingobacteriia bacterium | reverse complement strand
GATGTTTGGGGCTGGCGGGAGGAGATTCAAAATTTAAAGATTAGCTACTAGCATCTGGCTACTAGCAGCTAGTTGCCAGATGCTAGAGCCAGCTCTCATCAGTAGTTTATATACTTCACTATCCGGATTTTGAATAAGATATAAAATGGAATACTCCAATATATTAAAAAATAATTTTTAATCTATTGGTTTATATTTGAAATTCTTCAATATTATATTGCCATTCCCGGTTGACGTAATACCAATTCTAAGACTCATAAAGCCGCCAAGAGCATTATGTTGTAATGCAGCAGAATAGAAAGAGCTTTCAAGCTTTATCCAACTTTTTCCATCAAGGCTATAGAACATATCTACCAGATTATTTACACTTCTTAAGCGTAAATACACATGCCCGTTATGTGATTTTTTTTCGGCAACATACTGCCACCCCTTTAGGTTTACAAGTATATCATTTTCAGTAGCCAAAAGACCATTATAAGCAAAACTATTATAAAATAAGACAAGACCTCCAATTGCATCTTTTTCAATTTGCAGTTCTAAATCGGCGGTATAAGAATGGTCAGAGGGAATGCAAAGCATTGGTGATGAATTACCGACTGACTCACCCTTTCCTCTGAATATTAAACCATCCTGTGTAGGAGTTATTCTATTGGGATCATACTCCCCGAAAAACTTCCAATGTGATTTTAACGTTTTACCAGTAAAATCATCACTCTGAGAATAGTTTGAATTGCCGGTTTTTCCAATGGAGATATTAAATGGCTGATCAGTAGAAACACCTTCAGGAATTTTAAACCATCCATCATTAGTCCATTCAATTGGTTGAAGAAGAGTTTGACGTCCCATGTTTTGGAACTCCTTTTCATAGCCATGAAACACAATCCACCATTTGCCATTAGCATCTTCGAAAAGAGTTGCATGTCCTTTAGACCACCATTTCTCTGAAGCAGATAGCGTTCTGTCAATAGGATTAAATGGAGAGTTTTCCCAAGGGCCAAAAGGAGATTTTGAGCGGGCAGAGATTATCATGTGACTTGTAGCTGGGCCGGCAGTTCCTCCCTCAGCGACGGTAAGATAATAATAGTCACCCTTCTGTACCAATTTAGGGCCCTCTAAACAGAAACACTCAATGGCCCAATCTCTTGGGATTGGCCAACCGTCATAAGCATGAATTACGGAGCCTGTAATCTGCAGACCATCATCTGATAAAGGCGCATAACCGCCATCACTGAAGTAGAGAAATCGTTTCCCGGTTTTATCTACCACATGACCAGGGTCAATTCCACTTATCTTCAAATCAATAGGATCACTCCATGGCCCAGCTATATCATCAGCCCAAACGACCCAGTTTGTTGGGCCAGCAGGGAAATAGATATAGTAGCGACCATTAAACTTTACTAAATCAGGGGCAAATACAGAACCAACATTTTTAAAGAGGGCATTTGTAACAGGGTTCCAATTGATTAAATCACTTGAATGCCATATCAATAGACCTGGATAATACTCAAAGGATGAATGAACAATATAATAATCGTCCCCATCACGTAAAATACTTGGATCAGGATAGTCACCCGCAAATAGAGGGTTCGTAAAATTTCCACTTGAATTCCCCAAATTTTCTCTTTGAAACTGGCCAAAAACTGAGAGTACAAAACACAAGATGATGCTAGTAGTTAAAATTCTCTTCATAAATCAGTTATTAATAATATAACTCAAATATATCGAAAAATACGCATTTATTGAAATTAACTTTAGAGAATTTAGGTAAATTATTTCAACAACTGACAATTACAGCCATTTCATTCTGAAATGAAAAATCATTAAATTTGATTATCAATTAAACAGGTTAATTATGGAAGCATCGACGAGGAAAATCTACTTAATACTCCTAATAGGGCTGGTTCAACTTACTGCCTTTGGGTCAGATAAACTGATTTTTAACTCGCTAGATTATAAGAACGGGCTATCACATAATCATATCTACTGTTTTGCTCAGGATAATAACGGATTTATTTGGATAGGAACCAGATCAGGGCTGAATCGATACGACGGATACAATTTTAAAGTATTCAAGCATGAGCAAGACGATTCTACATCTATTCCCGGAAATGTTGCTCAAACAATTGTTAAAGACCAACTTGGACGGTTCTGGATACAGGTTCCAACTTACCTTTACATATTTAATCCTGATAATGAAGAGTGCATCAACCACTTCAATCTTGTAGCTGATAAGAAGGTTTATCAAAACTATAATATGGACATGATGGTACCCTATGGTGATTCATTGGTCTTTATTCGAATTCAGGGAGAGGGAATCTTAAAACACAATATCTATACAAACCATAATAAACTGATAGCAACACAGAAAGGAAGTAAAAGTCCGCTTTTAGAGCTAGCAATCAGTAACATAACAAGTGATAAAAATTATCTTTATGTCACTTATGAAAACGGCATAGTTGATATCATTAACCCCAACACGCTCAAGTTGGAGAGGCGAATTAAAGAGATTGCTGAGCGGGTGAAAATTAGCGGGAAGCTTTTTGAGTCTTTTGTTACCAAGAGAGGCGATATCTGGGTTTTCTGTAATGATGAGGCATTAGGAATATTTGTCATTGAAAAATCCGGAATAATAAAATACTTTAATACAAACTCAACACCGGCACTAAATTCAAATAACGTTTCATGTATTACAGAAGCACCCGATGGTAATATATGGATCGGTACTGATCATGGAGGCATTAACATTCTCTCAAATAATAAACAGTCGATAAATTATGTAACGCATAATGCTTTTACAGAATCTGGACTGAAACAAAACGTAATAACAGAGCTCTTCGTCAGTAAAGAAAATATCGTATGGATTGGAACATTTAAACAAGGTATAAACTATTACAATAAAAACATTTATAGATTTCATCACTATGTAAGTTTTCCTAATAATAATAAGTCGTTGCCATACAATGACGTCAATTGTTTTGCTGAAGACCAAAAAGGGAATATCTGGATTGGCACAAATGGAGACGGACTTATCTACTATGATAGAAAAAATGAGTCATTTTCAACGATCAAGGCCGATCCTGACAAAATAAATGCGCTTCATAGCGGTGTAATTGTCGATCTTTTTGTTGATCATTCAGGAAAATTATGGATTGGCACCTATCATGGAGGGCTTTCGTGTTATGATGGTAAAAGCTTCACCAATTACCAACATGATCCTTCCAATCCATTTTCTATAAGTGGCAACATGGTTTGGGATGTCTTTGAAGACTCACAAGGCACTATCTGGGTTGGTATGCTAGGTGGGGGACTTGACAGATTTGATACTAAATCAGGTAGATTTTATCACTACAACGGAAATGGGATGAATACCATCAGTTCCAATTTTGTAATGGATATTACGGAGGATGACGATGGCAATATGTGGTTTGGAAGTGATAGAGGAATCTTTGTGCTTGACAGACTGACCCGAAACATGATTGTCTACCAGAATATTCCTAATGAGCCTAATAGCCTGTCAGATAATTTCGTATATAATGTATTTAAAGATTCAAAAGGGCGGATATGGGCTGGCACCCGTAACGGGTTGAATCTGTTCAATCGAAAAAAGAACACATTCATTCCTGTAAAAATAGATGGCGGACTTGGAGATAATGCCATTCTCTCAATTCTTGAGGAGGCCAATGGTACATTGTGGCTTGGTACATCTTCGGGATTAATTAAAATAGTCTTGAAATTCAACAATAACGAGGAATTACTGGAGCATTACACTGTGTTATTTACAGAATCTGATGGATTACAAAGTAAGGAATTCAATGAAGGTTCAGCCCTAAGAACAAAAGCAGGCGAATTAATATTTGGAGGACCGAATGGATTTAATCTATTCTTGCCTGAGAAAAATTTAAAACTAAATAGAGATGTTCGTCCTTATATCACAGGTTTAGAACTGTTTGGAAAACCTGTTCTAGTCGGGAAAGAGATAAACAACCGAGTTTTACTTACATCCTCTATTCTGAATGATTTAACAGTAGAGCTTAAGCCTGATGAAAACATGTTTTCACTCAATTTTGGATTGTTAGATTATCTTACGCCCAAAAGAATCCACTACAGGTATAAGCTTGAAGGCTTTAATCATCAATGGATATATACGACCTGGCAAGACAGGAAGGCAACCTTTACCAACTTGAATCCTGGCACTTATCGGTTTGTTGTTCAATGTACTGATTTTATCACCCCGTGGAAAAAGACCGAAGCAACAGTATTGATAACCATTCTCCCCCCTTGGTATAGGTCATGGTATGCTTATTTTTTCTATGCTTTAGTTCTAATTATGGTTATTGTTGCCTCAAGAAATTTCATCACAATGAGAATTCGTAACCGGTTTCTGAAAAGTCAGGCTGAGGAGGAAGCGATTCGACAGTACGAGTTAAATCAGTTAAAAACCAGATTCTTTACAAATGTGAGTCATGAATTCAGAACTCCATTAACTCTAATACTCACCCCCCTCGATAGTCTGCTGAAGAAAGAACTTGACCCGGGGACTAGAAAGCATCTTCAGCTTATTAGGCAAAATGCGAAAAGACTATTGTTTCTGGTAAATCAATTATTAGATTTTCGTAAAGCCGAGGCAAATAAATTATCTCCTGATCTTACTTATGGAAACATTATCAATCATTTACGAAGAACCGTTGAATCATTTCATGAACTAGCCGAGCCTAAGAGAATTGATCTTCAATTTGTAAGCTATGAATCAGAACTCTTTATGAGGCTTGATACTGATAAAACAGAGAAGATCATAAACAACCTTCTCTCAAATGCTTTTAAGTTCACTCCTGAAGGAGGCAGCATTCATGTAATAGTTCAACTCATTGATGAAGATGAAACAGAAATGCTCAGAATTAAAGTCCAAGACATGGGTATTGGTATTGATAAAGAGCATCGTGAAAAACTATTTGAACGGTTTTATCAAGTTCATCAACCTCGTAAATTTGTTACAACCGGCAGTGGAATAGGTCTTTCGTTGACTAAAGAATTTGTAGAACTATTAGGTGGTAGTATCTCTGTAGAAAGTGAACCAGGACAAGGAAGTTGTTTTACGGTTAAACTTCCGGTTAATAGGAATCGAATCAATAATTCAATTGAAGATCCTGAATTTGAAGAGGATATTGAACGTCAGACACCCGATATTACCATAGATAAAACGAAACAAACTCTTTTATTAGTAGAAGATAATCAAGAATTCAGAAGTTACTTACGCGATAGTTTAAGTGATAGGTTTAATATTCTGGAAGCAGAAAATGGTCAAGAGGCACTTAATATCCTTGAGAATCAAGATCCAGACTTAGTAATCAGTGATATAATGATGCCTATTATGGATGGTTATCAACTTTGCAAACAGATTAAAACAAATCCGGAATATTCTCATGTGCCGATAATACTATTGACTGCCAAATCTACGCATGAGGATAAAGTTGCAGGCTTTAGAGTTGGAGCTGATGAATACATTACCAAACCCTTTAATCTGGACATACTTGAATCAAGGATTGATTACTTATTAAAACAGAGGCAGCAGTTTATTAAAGACTATCAGAAGAGCCTGAAGATCACTACAAACAATGAGGCAATAACGACTCTTGACCAAAAACTACTGGAAAGAATAAGGGAACACATTAACAAGAACATTTCTAATCCGGATTTAACGGTTAATATGTTAAGTAAGGAGATTGGAGTAAGCAGGGTACATCTCTATAAAAAAACGATGTCTCTAACAGGAAAGACTCCAATTGAGCTGATCAGGTTAATCAGGTTGAAGAAAGCATCTGAATTGTTATCATTAGGAAGGCTAACTATCAGCGAGATATCTTATGAAGTTGGATTTAATGACCCGAGATATTTCTCTAAAATATTCAAAAATGAGTTTGGCATGCTTCCATCGAAATACAAGGATAATCAGGAGAACATCTAAAAAAAAACGTGAAGCATCAGGTTGATGCTTCACGTTAAGAGCTAAAAAAGTAATGGTTAAAGTTTTATCGATTGCTTAAGTTCAATATTTTGAGACGAGTTGCCTACCTGAATTTCATAAGAACAAGGCTCCAAAGTCCATGATTTGCTTTGCTCATCATAGTATTCAAAAGCTCTCTTGTCCATGACCACTTTAACATTAGCAATCTCATTCTGTTTAAGGAAAACCTTTTGGAAACCCTTAAGCTCCTTAACGGGACGGTCAATAGAGGAGCCCTTTGAAGCCACATAGAATTGAACGACCTCTGCTCCTTCCCTACTTCCTGTATTTTGAACTTTACACTGAGCCACAACATTTTCTCCCTCTTTTGTCACCTTTAAATCACTCAATTTAAAGGTTGTATAGCTTAAACCAAAGCCAAAAGGAAAGAGCGTTTCAACGTTCTGTTTATCAAAATAGCGGTATCCAACATAGATGCCTTCATTATAGTGAACCACATTATCCTTTCCGGGAAACTCACCAACAGAATGAGATGGATATAAGAGATGAGTATCGGCAAAAGTCATTGGGAGCTTACCAGAAGGGTTAATATTTCCAAACAGAATATTAGCTAATGCATGTCCTCCTTCCATACCGGGGTACCAAGCCATTAGGACAGCTGGAACTTGATTAATCCAACTTTTCATCTCAACATTACTACCACCAATAAGAACTACAATAGTATGAGGATTAACTTCAGAGATTTGCTTGATAAGATCTTCCTGTCCATATTTTAATTTTAAATCAGACTTATCCTGACCTTCCATATCAAAGGCAGTTCCACCCCAGACCGACATGTCGAAATTATGAATCCATCCACCCACAAAGATCACGAGATCTGCCTTTGATGCAGCATTAACGGCATTCTGTGCCAAGGCTTTATCAAATGATAGATCTTTAGTAGGCTTATAACCTTCAACAAACTCAATCTGAGTAGCCTGGCCTGCAACATCTTTTATACCCTCTAATATAGTGACTTCATAAAGAGCCTTAACTTGAGAGCTACCGCCACCCATAGATTGCTTATAAACCGCATTATTACCCACGACAAGTATCTTTCTGTACTTCTTAGATTCAATTGGAAGAATATTCTCGTTTTTCAATAATACGATTCCTTCTTCAGCGACCTTACGAGCAATTTGTTGATGTTCTTTAGTATTGATCTCTCCCTGAATGTTATTTCCGGAAAGTTTTGTTTTTAACATTATCCGTAGGATTCTTCTAACTTTCTCATCAATAACCTTCTCGTCTACCTCACCACTTTTCACAAATTGAATAGCAGAGTCGGCCATATAGAAAGCGTTATAATCAGGCTTTTTCTGACTTAGATCAGTACCCATTTCGATATCGGTACCATTTAGCAGAGCCTCTTTTGCATGTTTCACTGCACTCCAATCACTGATAAGGATCCCCTTGAAGCCAAACTCATCTTTAAGTACTTTGTTAACCAAATAAGCGTGATGAGTGGCATACTGTCCGTTGACTTTATTATATGCCCCCATAACCGTATTTACATCCCCGCGTTTTACACTTGCCTCAAATGCGGGTAGGTAAATCTCACGAAGAGCTCTTTCAGAGACAATAACATCCACCTTATCGCGGTTTACCTCTTGATTATTAGCAGCAAAATGCTTTACACAGGCAGAAACCCCTTTGCACTGTACCCCTTGAATGTATTTAACAGCAAGCTCTGAATTAAGAAACGGATCTTCGCTTAAGTACTCAAAGTTTCGCCCATTCAATGGACTACGTATGATGTTAACGCCGGGGCCAAGAATAATATCTTTACCTCGAGCTTTAGCTTCACTACCTAAAACCATTCCCATCTGATGCGCTAAAGAGGTGTCCCAGGTTGCGGCTAAACAAATGCCAGTCGGGAAGTAGGTTGCATAGTCGTTTTCCTTCTCCGATTTAGTTGCATTTGTGTTTTGTTCAGGACGAACACCATGAGGGCCATCCGACATAACCAATTCAGGGATATTTAAACGAGATACCCCTCCTGAATTAAAGTTTGAGCAAGCGTGAATCATATGAACCTTCTCCTCAAGAGTCATCAGGCGAATCAGAGAGTCTATCTTAGCCTCATTGGCATCGAGTGTAGTTTTTGGAGTGGTGGCAGCACAGGCCATAAGCGTTCCCAGAATCGTAATAGCTAAATATTTTCTCATAGTTGATTATTTTTTTCGTCCGTTTGCACCTTGCATCAAGGCATCCAGGGTTTGTTGATCAAAAACCGTGTTATTTAATCGGTTAAATATTCCACATGCATTATTGTCCATTCCACCGTTATCCCAATAGAAGGGTAAAATTCCATTTTCTTTAGCCTTTTTCGTAATGTAGTAGTGGTAATAAGCTCTACTTGCAAGATGTTCTGACAATTGAAGACCCGTTAAAGCCGAACGACGCATTGCAGAATACTCACCCAGTAAGACGGGAATGCCCTTCTGTACAAATTGGGCTCTCATTAAACCAAAGTTGGTATTAACGGTCGATTCTTCACCCCAAGTGGCATTTCGTTCAGGATCATTCACTGAATGATAACCATTACCCCAGTAATAGAACATCTTTCCCCAGCTGGCATCCTCGGCTAAACCACAGAAATTCCAGGGCGTATAATAGTGAACCTCAACCATCATCTTATTTGCAATAACATCAACAGGAAGCGTCTTCATTAATTGATTCGTCTTCTCAATATCAGTAGATGGACCTTGAACTACCAAAACACGATATGCATTCTTACCGCCTGTAGATCTCACAGCATCGATAAACGTTTGATGGTAAGAAGTCAATACCGCCATTTGAGTTGCATTATCAACATTAGGTTCATTAGCACTAGCAAACATCAGATGTTCATCAAAATCTCTCAGATGAGTTGCTATCTGTTGCCAGAATGCCTTCTGCTTTGCATTATTAGCTTCTTGTTTCTGAGTAGTGATATTATTTTCCAGCCATCCGCCGTCCCAATGGATATTCAATAGAACATACATATCTCTCTCAACGCAATACTGAACCACGGTCTTTACCCTATTCAACCAACTCTCCTTGATTTTAGCTGTTGAGCTGTTCTCCATATATTGGTTAAACGAACAAGGAATTCTGATTGCATTGAAGCCACTCTGTTTTACAAGGTCTATTAAAGCAGTAGAAACCATAGGATTTCCCCATGCCGTCTCTCCTCCTATTGCTTCCAGAGTATTTCCTATATTCCAACCAATATTTATTTTATTCGCCAGTTCACCTGCAGTACTCTCCATGCCAGTTTCATCAGCAGGTATAGGATTGGTATTATAATTAGGATATAATTCACCATTCTGGTTTACCGTAATAGTTACCGCAGGAGCATAATCTGCTTTAATAACAAAGGTTGCTTGTCTGGCATTTTGCCCTGAGTTGGCACTAGAAGTTAAAGAGACAGTAGTTTCACCTTTTACACCTTGTTTGGTGCTAAAAGAGAGCCAACTAATGGAATCCTGTATAGACCATGATTCAGCTGTAGTTGAAACCTTGAAAGAAAGCGTATTACCAGAAACAGAGAACCCGAGAGTAGTCACATCACTACTTAAGGCATAGAGATAATCTGATGCAGCTTGCTTTACCACCACGATGATCTCATTTGCATCACCGGCTTTTATAGTTAGTTTTGCCTCTCTGTCAGTGACTGTTTTCGTAGAGACAGCAACATTTATCAATGCTTCAGCCGTCGTTCCTGAACTCTGTGAAAGAGTAACCCAATCTGCAGAGTTACTAATACTCCATGATGAAGCGTTTGTCTTAATTGAAATTGCTTCAACGCCACCCTCTGCCGGAATTTGGATAGTTGTTGGAGAGCCAGTCAAACTATTCTTCTCATCTTTCTTGCAACTTAGAAGAACAGCTCCCAAGAGTACAAACCAAAGTAGAATTGGGAGTTTTTTTTGAATAATCATAAATATTGATTTGAATTATTATATCCTTTTAGTTTTTATCAGTACGAAAAGGCCATAGCGGATTACCATCTGTATCAAACACATTGCAGTCTGGGTTATCTTTCCAGGCATATCTAACGTATCTGGGATTAGCAACATTTTCACTTGAGACCTCTATGATATTGCCTTTTACGTTAGCATTTGCCTTAACATATTTACCATCCACTCCGGCAATCTCAAATCCAGATGCAACAGAACCAGACCTTACAACAAGACCCTTTTCGTTATCATTTATTTCTACTGAAATCTTTGATCCATCAACTTTATAAGCCTTAAAACGAGGCCCTATTACAATACCCGATCTGCCGTACAGGTCTTTTAATGCCATTTTAGCTAATCTAAGTCCTACCTCTTGCTTATTGACTGGATGGATATTATTCGCATCTCCAATGTCAATTATACAAGCCATACCAGTGTTTGGCAATGCAAATGCATACTCTTGCGATTCTCGTAATAAAGGCCAATCACTATCTGAAGCGTCTATGAAATTTGCCAGCTGTACAAAATAAAATGGAAGATACCCCAGTTTAAATCTAATTCGCCAGTCATTAATCATATTCACGAAATGGAAACGATAGTTATAGGAATCTCTGACATTATCTTCCCCTTGATACCAGATTACCCCTTTTATGCCGTAAGGAATAAGTGGGTTTATCATGGCATTAAACAAAAAGGAGGGGTATTTTTGATAATTACTCACCTGAGGAACTGGTGGTTCAAGCTCTCTATTAAACTTCCAATCGCCGGCAATTGAAATATTATTAATTCCATCGCTGATAACCATTCGCTCAGCAGGAGGATCAAAACCACCACCATGCCATAAGGCAGATAATCTAACCGTTATAATGTTCTTTCCCTGTTTTATTATCTCTTTAGGAAGAAGATATTTATGTGAGGGCTCAGCATTCCAAATAGTCTTGCATATTTCAGTTTCATTAAAGTAAAGAGAGTAATTCAGTTCAGGCCTTCCCAGGTTGATGGTTAGATCTTTTCCAAGCATATCAGCCGGAATATTTATCTCTTTTCTAAGCCAGATGATTCCTTCAAACGAAGGCCAATTCCATTCTTTTAAAAGGCTAGGCATGGATAGAACGCCCCACCCCTTATCCTCATAGGATGCATTTAAAAGCATTTTCTTTACTTCTTCATCCGGGTGATAGACAATATCCCAAAAACGCCTTATACGAGCGCTATCGGCCTGAAAATGGATTAATCCAAAGGTATCTATATGAGCTACCCTGTCATGAGTCAGAGAGCAAGAGCTTAACATTTCACGACTAGTCCAAGCTTCGACGGGAGTACCACCCCATGTTGATTGAATAATACCAATTGGTACTTTGGTCTCTTTATTTAGTATTTTACTAAAGAAATAGGCTACAGCTGAACACTCTTTAACTGAGGTTGTATCTATAACCTTCCAATTAGTCTTACCAATACAGTGTTTAGGAGTTGAACTTATATCATGCGGAATTTTCAAATAGCGAATAGAATAGTTTGTGGCATTAGCTATCTCCTCTCTTGCATTCATGCTACTTCTTACCTCCCACTCCATGTTTGATTGTCCGGATGCTAACCAAACATCACCAATCAAAACATCTTTGCACACGATAGGCTTCCCCTTTTTACCAACATTTGAAACACGAAGTTCGTAAGGACCACCTTCGTTCATTGATGGCATAGAGACACTCCATTCACCATCTTGATTTGCCTTTACAACAACCTCAGAGTTACCCAATTTAACACTAACCATGTCATTAGGAAAAGACCTGCCCCAGATTGGAATGGCAATGTGACGTTGCAAAACCATATGATCAGTAAAGGCATCAGCAAGTGATAGCTGACCTTTTGATATCATTGATATTGTAAGAAGCAGTAGAATAAGAGAGTATCGCATGGCATTAAATAATAAAAGATTCAATAAACATTTCTTTGATCAAACAGACTCGGATCATCTATCCGGTAGCAAATGAAGACCAACGACAATCTTCTAGATGCTACCGGATGGTTAACGATGTTTAAATCAGTTTTTAACTGAAACGATTTTCCATTTCACTTCACCATTAAAAGGATCAGCTACTACCTTGTTTTTTTCAATGCGAACTGTCTCTGGTTTTTCTTTACCGGGTAGATATACGAAACAACTACCCGAATCAGTACCATATAGATTGAGTGTAATCTTTGACCAATCAATAAACTGTGTTGATTGAGCAAGATTGACATGAGGAATTACTGTTCCTGCTTTTACGAGTATAACAATGGGAATTTGACCGGCTTTAATATGATTCCATCCTTTTGAATAGCTTTTCCCTGTTTGATAATCAATCCATTCTCCTTCTGGAAGATAAACATCTCGTGAATCAACATCCTCAAAAAGGGGAGCAACAAGAAGATCCGATCCAAACATATACTGATTATCTAGGAGCCAGCTACCGGGGTCATTTGGGAATTCAACGAACATAGCTCTTAACATAGGCCATCCATTCATACTACAGATCTTAGCCTGAGTATAGATATAACTCATAAGTTTATATCTCATTTCGTCAGCTAGCCTAAAGCTATTCATAAAGTCCTCACCATATTCCCATGGCTCTGTTGGAGGAGTACCGTGACTTCGTGTATGAGAGGTTAACATACCAAATGGGGTCCATCTACGATAAACATCTTCAGGCTTTTTTAATGCAAAGCCACCTATGTCATGGCTCCAAAATGAGAAACCTGATACTCCTATTGAAAGTCCACCTCTTAAAGTCGCAGCCATTGCCGAGTTGGTATTTGCCGGATCGCCACCCCAATGCAACGGGTAACGCTGACTTCCAGCCCAGGTGCTTCTAGCCCAGATAATATTATCCCCGGTAACCTCTTTAGTAATATCAGCAATGGTTTTATTATACCTGAGTGGGTATAAGTTATGCTCATAAAAACCTGTCTTACCAGAGGCAAATAGTCCATTTGCGGGGGCAGCTTCACCAAAATCAACCTTAATTGCACTAACGCCAAGATCTAAAAGACCCTTAATCTTTGATTGATACCATTTAACAGCATCGGGATTCGAGAAATCGATTACCGCGTCTTCATAAGGAAGATTGCCTTTACCATCTTTTACAAATAGCCCCTTTTCAACAATCTCAGGGAATAAAGTATTTTTTGGAACGAAATAGGGTAATTGCCAGAGACAGGTTCTAATGCCATTCTCTTTTAGTTTTGCAATCATAGCCTTAGGATCTTCAAACCTTGATTTTGAGAATTGGAAATCGCATCTCCAATCGGTTTCAAACCAACCAGTATCGAAATGCAGCACATCAGTTGGAATCTTATTAGCACGAAGCTTATCTGCAACCATTAGTCCCTCTTTCTGGCTGAAATAGGTAATGCGACTCATCCAGAAACCAAACGACCATAACGGTGGCATCTGTGCCTTACCCGTTAAGTCAGTGTATGCACTCAATACTTCTTTAGGGTTACCAATAAAAACGAAAAGATCGAGCTCATCATCACCAATCATCATTGTATTGGCTTGACTCCAGTACTTCCCAAAATCACAGGAGATGGGTGTGGAGGTGTGCATGAATACGCCATAGCCTCTACTACTCAGATAGAACGGAATAGGTTTATACATGCTCTCATTTTGAATTCCATTAGCATCATCAACCCATAAAACTACCTTCTGCCCTCTTTTATTGAACGACTGATAAGACTCACCACAGCCAAAGATTTTCTCATCTGGTGAAAGATTAAATGCAGCGGCAAAACTTCTGGAGTAATCTGAGGCACGACGAACGAAAGAGAAGGGTAATACCGGAGTATAAGTTGACAGTTCAACATCATCCTGATGAATTGTTGAGGTAAGCAATTTACCGGAGGCATCATAAATTTTAACATGCCAGGGGTAATTGGTAATCTCAACCTTTCCATTTACAGAGGTATAGGTATGACCTGTCGAAGTTTTTTGATATTTCCACGATTTATCGATCGGAGCCTGACCACCTACCAACATTAATGAATTTTCATTTGGTTTAGCAACAAAACCAGACAAAGCCCTGATTCTAATAGTTCTGGGTGATGCAAATTCTACTGAGAATGGTAACTCAGGCTGTGCTGCATACTCGGCAGTAGGAAATTCATTAGCAGGAACTCTATTCAATTTACCCAGCATGTTATTAAATGCCATACGGGTGGAGTATTCATACCGGCTATACTTCAGAACCCCTTTTCCTGTTGTAGGATCAAAGCTAACTAAGCTATCGGCTAAATAGTAGGTATTTTGGAAGTTGCTAAAATCAGGACTAATATCAATTGGCTCATTCTGCAAATGAAACCCTTGTAGTTGAGCTTCTGATTTTAGAGTAGTAAAGGTAAGCATCCCCAGCAAACCAATACATAATAAGGTTCTGTACTTCATCTATGTTATTCTCACTTAAATAATAATATATTCTAATCTCAATTTTCAGCAATAAACCGAATTGCCTGACCACCACCCTTAGCCAATTTAATTTTTAATATTGTCTTATTGGTGACTTCCATTTTACTAATCTGTACACTTTCAGGATTTGAATCAAAGCAGGCATCTTTGCCATCAGCATAAATTTCTGCCGAATAGCTTTTTCCATTAGATAGGAATGTCAATGGCAGGTCAAACTCTCTCTGCTCCTGATTGGTAATAGACCCTAGGTACCAATCATTTGAATTAATATCTTTTCTTACGATAGTTAAAAAATCACCTATCTGAGCATTTAAGACAACCGTTGTATCCCAGTTAACCGGTACATCCTGTAGAAACTTAAAAGCAGGATTTCCTACATAATTTTCAGGCAGATCGGCTAACATCTGAATTGGTGAATAAATTGTCAGGTATAGAGCTAGCTGTTTTGCCAGTGTTGTATGAACTCTTGTCCCCTTAATTGCAAAGATACCGGGAGTAAAGTCCATTGAACCAGCCAACAGTCTAGTAAACGGAATAATTACAGTATGTTCCGGAGGATTTCCTTCACTCCATGCATCGTATTCCATTCCTCTTCCACCCTCACCAGCTAACAGGTTAGGATAAGTGCGACACAACCCAGTGGGTTTAATTGGTTCATGGAAATTGACAGCTAGTTTATATTGAGCAGCTTTTTCAAGGACATACTGGTAATAGTTTACCCCAAACTGACCGTGATGCCACTCTTTCATGTTTAACCTTGAGCCAACTTGACCAATCTTAATAGCATGAAGCCCCCCATCCTGATACATTTTCATTCCTGCATCAATTTGAGGCAAATAGTTTTCTATGTTAGAGCCGGTCTCATGATACCCAATCAAACTAACCCCTTTTGCCTTCGCATAGTTAGCCACCTCTTTGAAATTAAAATCAGAGGTCGATTCAGTAAAACTAAACACATGCATCTTGTTCTCATACCATTGAGGTGTCCAGCCTTTATTCCAGCCTTCAATAAGAAGATGATCAATGCCAAGTTTATTGCAGTAATCTATATACTCTTTTGATCTGGCCGTTGTTGCACCATGAATAGGACCTTCCCAGAAACTGTATTTTCCAATGTGCATACCCCACCAGATACCAAGATATTTGTGTGGTTTTATATAGGATAGATCTTCTAGTTTGCAAGGTTCATTTAGGTTCAGCATCAAAGTTGATGTGATCAATTCACCTGCATTATGACCAAGAATTATTGTACGCCAGGGAGTATTAAACGGAGAGGTAACATTAACCTTAGTCCCATTGCTCCAAGGAGTAAGATCGCATTTCAGCCCGCTTTTTTTATCAGAGGCTAAAGTCATAGAGGCATAATTAACCAAAGCTGCCTCATGAATTGAAGCAAACACTCCATTTGGCAGTTCTAATGTTAGCGGAGTATGAACAGTATCCAGCTCATTAATTGGAGATTTCTTAAAGAGATATTCGTATCTGTTATCCTTATAAGCCGGAATCCACCATGCTTGTGCAACATCATGAAAGTTAAATGAGGTTAGCTCATCCATGATAGTGAAGGTTGTCAGATTAGTCTGATTTGGGAAGCTATATCTAAAACCAACGCCATCATTAAATACCCTGAATGTTATGGCAAAAGACCTTTTAGAGCCTGAAGCTTCAGTTAGATTAAAAGTGGCTTCATTGCAATAGTTTCTGACAAACTTCTGTTGTCCCCATGGTTGTTCCCAAGTCTCATCAATAGCACTATCAGAATGATTTACAAGAATCAAATTATTTGATAACGTATCATTATCTGACAATACAAAACCTAATGCAGATTTTACCAGAATAGGTTTATTATTGAATGAGACCTCATAGTATGGTTTGCCATTTTCAATCCAAAAGCTTGCTTGAATCTCTCCATTAGGAGAACTTATTGGCCATTTTTCCAATTGTTTAGCCTTATAACCACAGGCACTTAAGAATAGGATAATTACAAAAAAATAGGTGATTGTCTTTAACATTTTTATAGTATTATACAGTTGTACCACTGTTCTTTCCCCATTTGATCTTTAATAGTGATATATACAAGTCTTTTAAATCAATCCCACACCAATTCAATGCTTTATTTGCTCATTATTTACTTTAATTCGATACTGATTGGTTCACAAGTCAATCCTTGAGATGATGCAGATACCGATACGATACCCGGAGTCTTTGAAGCTTTGACAATCAACAGGCATTTACCATTAAATGCATCTCTGAAGTGTGCTTTGAAAGATTCATGACTGGTCTGGGAGCCATTATCCACTCCTACTATCTCCAAACCCTCGCCTACTTTAAATTCAATTTTATTATTTGCGAATGGGACTAGGTTATTGGTAGCATCTTTTACAGAAACAGTTATGAATGCGAGATCATTTCCATCTGCTGAGATAGTTGACCTGTCAGCCTCTAGAGTAACTTTTGATGGTTTTCCAGCTGTTTTAACATCCGACATCATGGTTGAGCCATCGGCCTGTTTTCCAACTGCCAGAAGAGTTCCCTCTTCAAAAGGCACAGTCCATTCAAGGTGAACACTCTTCTTCTCTTTAGACTTTTTACCCAGTGATTTTCCGTTTAAGAAGAGCTCCACTTCCAGACAGTTTGTATATACCCATACATCTACATTGTCGCCTTTATTCCAATTCCAGTGAGGGAAGAGATGCAATACTGGTTTGTCTGTCCATTCACCTTGATACATGTAATAAGCATCCTTTGGGAACCCTGCCAGATCAACAATTCCGAAGTAGGAACTTCTTGAGGGCCATTGGTATGGAGTTGGCTCACCGAGATAGTCAAACCCAGTCCAAATAAACATCCCGGAAAGAAAGTCATTATCTCTGATAGGTATCCAAGCATCAGCATGAGTAGAACCCCAGGGTGCATGGCAATTATCATATGAGGAACATGAGTTATCCGGATTACCTTCATAGAAAGGAATGTCCCAACGCTTTGGCCACACCCTAATTTCGTTAGAAGGCATGTTGTAAACTCCTCTTGAATTTAATGATGAGGTGGTTTCAGTGCCAATAAACTTCTGATTTGGGAAGTTAATTGGAAAAGAGTCGAAGCTGGTATGGTGGTAGTTAAAACCAACCAGATCTAAAGCACCCGATTTATAGAGCAGATTCTCTGGGACAGGGAAATTTAAACCTGATGTTACCATAACGCCAGGCATCATTTTCTTTATTATGGAGGATAGCTCTTGGGCTATAGATATTCCAGTAGAGTCAAATTGTTCAGGAATTTCATTACCAATACTCCAGATGATAACACTTGGATGGTTTCTATCTCTAAGCAGATGGTCTGTAATATCTCTGACGTGCCACTCAGCCCACTGTGTTGAATAGTCAAACTCTACCTTCTTTTTAGCCCACATGTCGAAGGTCTCATCCATCACTAAAAAGCCCATTTTATCGCACAGATCCAACAGCTCAGGTGCAGGAGGATTATGCGAAGTGCGAATGGCATTACATCCCATCTCTTTTAGAATCTCAAGCTGTCTTTCTATAGCACGTGTATTTATTGCAGCACCAAGAGCACCTAAATCATGATGGTTACAGACACCCTTTATCTTCATTGATTCGCCATTGAGTGAGAAGCCTTTTTTGGCATCAAACTCAAAATACTTTATTCCAAAAGGGGTCTCGTAAGAATCAATCTTCAGATCTTTTGCATAAACATTACTTACAGCTTTGTAGAGATAGGGTGACTTAGTACTCCAAAGCTTTGGATTCTTAACTTCAATTGTTTGACTTAGAAATGATGTATCATTATGATATACAGTTATTGTATCATTAATTTTCTCTACCTCTTGATTATTCTCATCAAGAATTATCGTTTCAACCTTTAGTTGTTGAGTCTTTGAGGTGGTATTATTGATAGCAATAGAAAGCGTAAGATTAGCAACAGAAGTAGTTACCGAATTCGAAACAACCTGCGTCCCCCAGAAATTGATATGAATAGGATTAGTTTTCTCAATCCAGACATTACGATATATGCCTGAACCGCTATACCATCTGGAATTAGGTTGATCAGAATTATCAACCCTAACAGCCAATACATTATTTTGATTACCAAACTTTAGGTAAGGGGTCATATCATATTGAAATCCAATGTAACCATTAGGCCTCTTGCCAAGCAGATTACCATTGAGATAGACTTCACTATTATGATATACACCATCGAAAGTTATATATACTCTTTTACCTGAATCCTCAGTTGGAACAATAAAGTTCTTTCTATACCACCCAATTCCGCCGGGAAGTGCTCCACCTTCAATACGACTGGGATTATCTTTACTAAACTCACCCTCTATACTCCAATCATGCGGAACATTAAGTCTTCTCCAATCAGTATCATTTAAAGGATTGTTCATATAAACCGCAGAATCGCCTAGTATAAATAGCCAATCTTCATTAAAACTCAATCGTTCTCTTGTCACTTTTTCCTCTCTATGACATGATATTAATAAAAAGCCGGATAATATGATTGATATTAATCCGAGCATAAAAGCATTTTGATTTATTTTCATAACGTTGGTTTTGAAATTGGTGCTAAATAATTCATTTAAATGATTCGACTTTTATAATTTCTCTGATAGTTGTGTGGTGTATAATCAGAAAAATAAGAGTCATATAAGACAAGAGAAGCTATAAATTGAAAAGAATTAGAGTGGTGGTATTCCACCACCCTAATTCAAGAAATGGTTAAACCATTAACTATCTAACTTTAACTAATTGAACAGAAACTGACTCATATTTATCACCATTCTTCTGTCCCATCCACATACCGTCAGCAATGTAAGCATTGCCATTAGCGTCATAACGTACATCAAGAACACTAACATTCTTTCCTGTCAGACCGATCCAAACCAATGAGAACTCGGAAGTTAGATCAGTTCCAAAAGTAATAACTCCATCAGCTACACTCCATGTATTAGCAATACCATTAAGTACACAGGTACCATCGGCATTGAAAGTGTATTCAAAATCAGCAGCAGTATTAAATACAGTCAGCGGATCAGTGGCTCCCCAACCAGCAAGAGTTGTAGCCATATCTTCACGTGTTGTCCAGCTGTTTAAGCGCTTTCCACCTTCTGAGCCTTGTTCTGGCCAGCCAATCCAATCTTGAGCAACAGTAGCATATTTCCATGTACCAACCAGATCTGTAGCGGTAATCTGTTTTTTCGGTTCAACATAAACAATAGGATTAATAGTGATGCTGTTGTAAATATCTTTTTCAACAAAGTTGTAAATAAGATAACAAACAGCTTCTCCCTGAACGTCCTGGTCACGAAGAACAGCTAAACGAAGTACAGAATCAGATACTTTATAAACTTTGTAATTTGCCCAGTCGGAAATACCTGCGATACCGTTTACTGTACCAGTTTGTCCTTCAACAACCGCAAATGGTTTATAACTTCTAAGAATAGTTCCACCGTTGATAGTAAGAGTTCTAGTATCCCAGTTTAGGTCATAGGTTCCTTCTTCAGGAGCTTCCTTTTTCTTATCAGCAATGTAATGTTTGCCATCAATTAAGTTAAAGTACATTACGCCATAACCTTCAGTACCTGGCCAATCCAAACGAACAGATGCAGAATCAGAAGGGAATAAGAAATCGACACCAGCATCCCAAAGCCATGCATCATCACCTTCGTTCTGTTCAGTAACGAAGTTCCAAGAAGTACCTAGAAATGATAAAGGACCGGGGAAAACTTTTCCTTCAACGTCAAGAACCCAAGCCTTCTGTTTACCATAGCCACTTGTCAGGCCTTTCCACCAATCAGTATTGTAAACAGTAGTATCGCCTTCAGTAATTACCACATCAAATGCAGCAGAGGTCAGTGTAGAGCCATTTGAAAGATAGCTACAAGTAAATGAATAGGTACCGGCTTCAGCAAATGCTACTTCAGCCTTTTTATCAACAGCAGTATAATCGGTTCCGTTACATGTCCACCATACGTTACCAGATAGTGTGGTAGTAAATAAAACTTTGTTAATACTGACTGTGTAATTGAAGTTAGTTCCTAAAACAGGTTTAACTGTTGTTGGAGTTGTTTCTTCATCTTTGTCCTTTTTACAGGATGAAACCACGAATAGCGCAAGTAATAATACGCCGAGAAATGATAACAAACGTTGGTTTTTCATGCCTCAATGATTGTTGTTAATTAATTAATGGTTGTAAAAAATAATTAGGATTGTTTACCATCCGGGATTTTGAGTTAAGACGCCTCCTGAGAGTGTAATTTGATTACCTGGTATCTGTGATAAGCCACGGGTGGTTTTAAATATAGTTCCTTGAATAACCTTCTGATCTTCGATACCTCCGGTCAATACTTTTTCACTGAGGCTCAGTTTATCAGAAGCATACTGTAATGAATTATCATAACGAAGAAGATCCCAGTAGCGAATTCCTTCAAATGCAAACTCATATTTACGTTCTTGATAGATCACATCTTTGTCAACTGAAGGGGCTGCTTCTAGTCCTGCACGTGTTCTGACCTGATTTACATAACCAAGTGCATTGGGACTACCTAGCTCTGCTGCCATCAATAAAACATCTGCATATCGCAGCACAAAGAAATCCTGATATTGACTGATCATAAAGCTTACGCCACCTAGCATTTCTGCGGTACTATTGCCATTTTCATCGCATAAGGGAATATATTTCTTTGTGAAGTAGCCAGTATACTCTTTCATGTCTTTGATCTGAGTAAAGTTGACTCCCTCCTCCTTAATTGCCATTATGGAGGAAGCTTTTCTTTTATCTGTTGAACTCCATGTCTTATAAAAGGAAGGAATAACAGTGCAAGCTCCCCAACCTGAACCATAGCCACTATTTTTCCATGCCATTTTGCGAAGGCCATTCATAACCAACCAATGGTTTCCGTCTGTATTTCCATTGTAATCAGAAGTGTAGGTATATTTTATACTAAATACAACCTCTTTATTGGTTTCGCCGGCATAAGTAGTAGTGGTAATAGGTAATCCGTTCTGAGCTGCTTCATAAGTAGAAGCTGCGGGCCATAAATCCGCATAATTTGAGACCAGATCGTGACCGCTATTGGCGATAACATCTTCCAAATAAGCTAAAGCTTCATCCTTACTGACTAAACCTACAAGATCACTTTTCCCATAATATCCGGTATAAAACAGAAATACACGTGCAAGTAATGATTCAGCAGCCCATTTATTAGCATGACCATATTCAGTAGTCGCAATCTGACTGTAGGTCTCAGTTCTACCATTCTTAATGGCAAACAACAGGTCACTGGCTATTAAAGCGTAAGTCTCATCTGCACTTGCTTGAGGCACATTATCAGAGGTAGGAGCTGTTAGTAGAGGCACTCTTTCCCATAATCTTACCATATCGAAATAGAAATAGGCTCTCAAAAATCTAGCTTCAGATTCAATGGTACCTCTTAAAGCAGTCTGACTACCCCATTCTACACCATCCAGATGAGTTAATAAAGAGTTAACCCTAAAAATACCCTTATAGTAGTTAGCCCAGTTTTTCTCATAAATATTCTGACTACCTGAATTAACACTTACATCAAATTCATCAAGCATTGCATAGTCATCACTGTCCCCATATCCGGTTCCACCAAAACATTCGTCGCCCATAACCTCTGAAGCCAGCGGGAAAGCTACTCCATCAGAATAGATCAATTGCAATGCATCATAACAACCAGTAAGAGCATCTTGTGCCTCTTGCGGGGTCTTGTAGTAGTTACCATCAGTTTTAGAAGTCAATGGTTCAGTCTCAAGAAAATCTTTGGCACAAGAACTTAAAAATAGTATCAAGCTGCCTAAAAAGAAGTATAGTATTTTTTTCATCTCAATCTATTTTAAAATTTCACACTAACACCAAAGAGGATAGTTCTGGGAGTTGGATAGTAACCTAAATCAACCCCACTCGAGAATGAATCAGTTGCTCCATTCACAAAACCATAACCTACATCAGGATCCATACCTGTGTAATTGGTAAAGGTGTAAAGATTCTGTACAGAGGCATAAACTCTTAGTGAACTTAAAGCCTTAATCTTTATTAGGTTTGTTAACTCATAACCCAGAGTAATGTTGGCAATTCTTAAATATGAACCATCCTGAACAAAGATGTCAGAAAACTTATAGTTGATATTGCTGTTTGTTACGCGAGGCACAGTAGTAGAGGTACCTTCTCCATGCCATCTGTCAAGGATATCTGTTGAGTAGTTAGCAAACTTATCAACTTGATTACGGTATGACTGAACGATTTCATTGCCAAGTGTTCCTGTAGCAAGGAAATCAAAATCAAAACCTTTATATGAAGCTGAAAAACTGAATCCGAAAATAAAATCAGGATTTGGATCACCTAAGTCGATTTTATCATTATCATCAATCTTACCGTCACCATTCTGATCAACATATTTTAAATCTCCTGGCTTAGCGTTAGGTTGAACCAATTTCCCGTTAGAACCTACATAAGAGTTTACCTCATCAGTAGTTTGGAAGATTCCATCTGTTTCCCAACCCCAGAAGTAACCAATAGCATGGCCAGTCTCTGCACGATAAAACTCAGTAGCATTATTATAGAGACTGTTTGTAGAACCATGAAGAATACCATCCTCAGTAGGAATCTCAGTCACGTTGTTCTTATTGTAAGCTCCGTTAATGCTTGCACGATACTTGAAAGCTCCTTCGTTCTTGGTATAGCTTAGAACCAATTCTACGCCATTGTTCTGAACATTTCCTCCATTAATTACTGGAGGGTTTGTTCCGGCTGTTGCTAAAACAGGAGCGGTAATTAACCAGTCTTTTGTAGTTTTTCTGTAGTAGTCGAAGTTTAGACTTAATCTGCTGTCAAAGAATGAAGCGTCAAAACCGATATCAAACTGTTCACTGGTCTCCCACTTTAACTCTTCATTACTTAACCTACTTGGATACGAACCGCTGGTACTAACACCTTCGGTACTTCCAAAGTTATAAGCTGCATTTGTAAAACTAATTGGTGCGAGATATTGGAAAGGATCAATATTGCAGTTACCAACTTGTCCCCAACTCACCCTTAACTTTAAGTAAGGAAGGTATTTAGAATAGTCCTGCATGAACTTCTCATTGGTAATAACCCATCCTGCTGAAACAGATGGGAAATATCCCCATTGATGTCCCTTTGCAAACATGGATGAACCATCTGCCCTAAAGGTTGCATTGAACAGATAGGTCTCTTTGAAGTTATACTGACCGCGTATAAAATAAGAGATGATTCTATTTGTTGTATAAGGTGCACCATTTAAGGTGATTAATGCAGCATTATCAGTATTGGTTGAATTATCTAACCATGCATGATCCAGATCATCAAAAGCCAAATAAGCATTCTCGCCATATAAGTATGATCCCGATGCCTTTTGAACCGATGTTCCGGCCATCCCGGTGATGTTATGGTTACCTAACCTCTTCTGATAAGTTAGTAAGTTGTCGAAGCTAAGATTCATCCCCTTTCCAATTCTCTGAGAGGCTTTATTGTATTTCGAGAAAGAGTAAAGCGAGAGTTCATACACCGGAGTATATGATCTTGACTCAGATGCTGAATAATCAAGACCTAAGGTTGATCTGAAAGTAAAGTCTTTTAGAAACTTAATCTCACCATACATGGTACCTAAAAGCTTCTGGGAATTGTTTACACTTTGATTAGTCATATACATCAAAGCATAAGGATTCACCTCCTGACTATTCCAATATGTATTACCATTCTGATCAGTAATAGTTGTGGAATTACTATTAAAGAACTCGCCGTTATTATCATAAACCGGCATCAATGGACTGGTGTTAAATGCATTTCTCAGAGTATTACTATACTGATTGCCAACAGCAATACCTCTATTATCTATATGAGAATAAGTTACCTTCTCGCCAATGGTTACTAAATCATCGAAGAGCTTATGATCAGAGTTGATACGAACATTATATCTATCATATTTGGAAAGAGAGGAGCCACCAACAATACCCTCCTGAGTTGATTTTGAAAGACTCATTGAGTAGGTTGAATATTTTGAACCACCATTAACGCCAAGAACGATATCATTTGTTATAGCATTATCGCTCATCATCTCATTGAACCAATCTGTATTGGCTACACCAGCAGATGTATACTGTGGAAGATCACTAGCATTGAAAGGCATTGAGCTAACCGAACCACCTGAGTTTAAATGCTGCTCATTCATAATCATAACATACTCCTCAGTATTGAGCATTCTGATTTTCTTGGCTCTACCCTGCCAGCCTGTGAATGCATCAAGGGTAACTTCAGAGTATTTGGTTTCAGTGCCTTCACCTGACATTGGTTTTCCACTCTTTGTGGTAATTAAAACAACGCCGTTTGCACCCTGATTACCATAAATAGCAGCAGAAGCGGCATCTTTTAAAACATCAATGGAAGCAACATCAGAAGGATTCAAAAAGCTGATATCACTTGTTTGAACACCATCTACTATAAATATTGGAGAAGAATTACCAACGGTACCGACACCGCGAACTCTTACCTTATAAGAGGAGCCTGGTTGCCCGGAGGTTCTTGTGATGTTTACTCCGGCAGTAATTCCTTGCATACCAGAAAGTGGGTCAACCGCTTTTCTCTTTTCAAGATCTTCTCCCTTTAACTGTGCAGTGGCACCAGTTACCAATTTCTTTTTCTGAGTGCCATATCCTATAATAACGGTCTCACCTAACTGTGTAATAGCCTCCTCAAGTCTGATTTTAAGGAAACTCTTCTCTCCTGAGACAACATCCTGACTTCTGTAACCTACGAAGGAGACATGTAGTGTATCTTTCGGTGCTACTTTAATAGAAAATTGACCCTTTAAATCGGTAACTGTACCTTTTAATGTACCTTTAATTGTGACATTGATACCTGGCATGCCTAACCCTGAATTGTCAGTTACTATGCCGCTAACCTGTTTCTCTTGTGCGAAAATCTCGCCCGACATAAATAGCATCATGATCAATGCCATTAATAGACCTTTCTGACCTATTCGGCATCGTTTGCATGACACATAATCGGAAAACTTTGTGTGTAAAAACTGTACCATAGTTTTTTTATTAGTGTTGGTTTTCGATGCACCAAAGTAAGACTTACATAGATGCATTGATGTGGTGTAATGTAATAATCTAGGGGGACAATTGTAAAAATGACACATTCATTTGATTCATTTATACCGTAACATATGTTAACACTAGGTTAAATATCTCTTAATTTTCAACAAACACAGTGCTTCTAAGAAAACATAATGTATTTATTTATAATTCTTTAAGATGATTTCGAGTTAAAAAACAGAAATTAACATCAATCGTTTGCGGAAAATTCTTCCTTAAAATAACAGTAAAAATAGGACTAAAGTCTTTTTATTCAGAAGATTATATACCTGATAGATCCGATTATCCTAAATTATCTCCATCAAAACTCTATCTAATCAATACCTCCTTTAGCTTATGATAATTGTCAACTTTGATGTAAACAGTTTGATAATGGATAAAAATTAAGATATGGATATGGATGGAATCATGACTTTCAGCCCAGCAAGGAAGGTTATTTGATAGCCTTAAATAGACACCAGATAAAACTGAATTACCAAAAATGATAACGAGTTAGAAAAACAGTGAATATCGAAAACGTTTGAAGGTTATACGCAAAGATCATTTCATCCCAAAATAGTATACTCAATCCATAAACAATTTAAGTTCAGAACACTAAATCATTTGTCAACAGTCAATTTTCATATGACGGGGGGTAAATGTTGCTTAATCTTTAACATATGTAGCCTATCATTTGCTGAAAGTAGCATTATCTTGCAGCCGATTTACAAACAGTACGATCAACTTTAAACCAATCATTAAGCACAAATTAATTCTAATGATTACACTCGGAATCGATATCGGAAGTTCATCTATTAAAGTTTCGCTTTTTAATGCCTTGTTAGGAAAATCAATCGACAATGCGGTCTACCCTTCCGATGAGATGGAGATAGCTTCAAAGCAACCTGAATGGGCTGAACAAAATCCTGACGTCTGGATGCAGAACTTTCTAGAAGCTCTAAGAATGATAAGAGAAAGACATCCTCAAGAGATTAAAGAAGTAGAAGCCATAGGAATAACCTATCAGATGCATGGTCTTGTAGTGGTAGATAAAGAGGGTATTCCTCTTAGAGATTCTATAATTTGGTGCGATAGCCGTGCAGTAAAAACAGGGAAAAGCGCATTTGATTCTATTGGCTCAGAGTATTGCCTCGACCATTTGCTTAATTCTCCCGGAAATTTCACTGCGTCTAAACTTGGTTGGGTTAAATCAAATGAACCGGAGTGTTATGATAAGATCCATAAGTTCATGCTGCCGGGTGATTATATTGCATATCGTCTTTCAGATAAAATTGTTACAACCCCATCAGGGCTATCTGAAGGAATCTTCTGGGATTACAAAATAAATCAGGTTTCTCAGGATATCATGGATCACTTTGGCTTTAATAAAGATCTAATCCCTGAAATCACTGATACTTTTTCTATTCAAGGCCGCCTCACATCAGAAATGGCAAAATTAACCGGACTTCTAGAGGGTACTCCTATTACCTATAGAGCCGGGGATCAACCCAACAATGCCTTCTCTCTTAAAGTCCTTAATCCCGGTGAAATTGCCGCTACAGCAGGAACAAGTGGTGTTATTTACGGTATAAGTGGTACGAGAAATTATGATCCTCTCTCCAGAGTAAATACATTTCTTCACGTAAATGAAACAGCCGAGAACCCCAGATATGGTATACTTTTCTGTCTAAACTCAGTTGGTATTCTTAATTCATGGGCTCGACATAATCTCATGAGTAAAGAAACCTCCTATCCCGAGATGAACGAAATAGCAGCCTCAATACCAGAAGGATCAGATGGTTTATTGATTCTTCCTTTCGGGAATGGTGCTGAAAGGATGTTAGAAAACAAGAATATCGGAGCTTCAATACACGGGCTTAATCTAATTACACACAATAAAGGTCATATTCTGCGAGCAGTTCAAGAAAGTATAGCATTTGCATTTAATTATGGCATTGAACTCATGCAACCACTTGGTCTTGACCTGAAAGTAATCAGAGCCGGGAAAGCAAATATGTTTTTAAGCCAAGTATTTGTTCAAACTCTGGCCAACCTTTCCGGAGCAAATATTGAGCTATATGAGACCAATGGAGCTGATGGTGCCGCAAGAGGTGCTGCAATTGGAGCTGGTTACTTTGCCACTCCAGAAGAAGCCTTTAACAACTTTAAAGTTTATCAGACGATCAAACCTGATCCTAACAGTAGAATATCATGTTTCTATGAGAAATGGAAAGATCTCTTAAACAAGTCATTATAAAACAATATCTTTAAATTCAATAATATGAGTACCGAATATTTTAAAGGAATTAACCGAATTCAATTTGAAGGGGCTGAGTCAAAAAACCCTATGGCATTTCGATTCTACCAACCTGATGTAGTAGTAGCAGGTAAAACAATGAAGGAGCATCTTCGTTTCGCAATGGCATGGTGGCATACTCTATGCTCAAACGGAGGTGATCCATTTGGACAAGGAACTTATCGTCGTCCCTGGGATATTTCAGGTGATGCTATTACACGTGGTAAGGCTAAAATGGATGCAGGTTTTGAATTTCTTCAGAAGGCAGGTATCGATTACTACTGTTTCCATGATTTTGACCTCGTAGAAGAGGCTGGTACCATTGCTGAATCAGAGAAGCGTCTACAAACGATGGTAGACTATGCGCTCTTAAAGCAAAAAGAGACAGGCAAACAACTCTTGTGGGGTACTGCCAATCTCTTTTCTCATCCAAGATATATGAATGGGGCTGCAACAAATCCTGATTTTCAGGTTTTGACTTACGCTGCAACACAAGTTAAAAATGCTATCGATGCTACCATCGCTCTTGGTGGTCAGAACTATGTATTCTGGGGAGGCAGAGAAGGTTATCTCTCATTATTGAATACCAATACACAGAAGGAGTTGGATCATCTTGCACGTTTTCTTGAGATGTCTCGTGATTACGGTCGTCGTAATGGATTTAAAGGAACATTCCTTATCGAGCCAAAACCAATGGAGCCAACTAAGCATCAATACGACTTTGATGCTCAAACTGTAATTGGGTTTCTTCGTTATTATGGCCTTGACAAAGATTTCAAACTGAATATTGAGGTGAATCATGCTACGCTTGCAGGTCATACTTTCCAGCACGATCTTCAGATGGCCGCCAATGCCAATATGCTTGGTTCAATTGATGCAAACAGAGGAGATTATCAGAATGGTTGGGATACAGACCAATTCCCCGTTAATCTATATGAATTAACTGAATCAATGCTTGTGATACTAGAGGCAGGTGGGTTCACGACAGGGGGAATCAATTTCGATGCAAAAGTAAGGCGCAACTCTACCGATCTTGATGACATCTTTATTGCCCATATAGCAGGAATGGATGCCTTTGCCCGTGCCTTAATTGCAGCTGATAACATCCTTCAGAAGTCTGATTATCTTAAACTTCGCTCAGATAGGTACAGTAGCTTCTCCACCTCACAAGGCTCAGCATTTGAAAAGGGTGAGCTTAAGCTAGAAGACCTTAGAAATCTTGCCATTGAAAACGGAGAGCCAAAACAGTTAAGTGGAAAGCAAGAATACTATGAATTGATAGTCAACTCATACCTATAACCTTTTCACTATGTCTAAACCAATCGCACCCGTAAAATCAGGAATAAATCCTTATCTGATATTAATCACCTTTACTGCTACGCTAGGTGGGTTACTCTTCGGCTATGATACTGCTGTAATATCAGGAGCCGAAAAGTCAGTTCAAGCGTATCTGATCACAAGCCTCGGTCTAAGTACTTTTATTCATGGACTAACCATCTCTAGTGCCTTGATAGGATGTGTAATCGGTGGTACTATAAGTGGCTTTCTAGCCTCAAATTATGGGCGAAAAAGGTCGCTAATACTTGCTGCTGTACTCTTCCTTTTATCAGCTTTAGGCTCAGGATATCCGGAATTCTTGTTCTTTCAAAAAGGAGAAGTATCAATTGGGTTGCTTATCATGTTTAACTTCTACCGGATTATTGGAGGAGTTGGAGTAGGCTTAGCATCGGCAATAGTTCCGATGTATATCGGTGAGATTTCACCAGCTCATCTACGTGGTAGACTAGTCTCAATCAACCAGTTTGCCATTATCTTCGGAATGTTGGTAGTCTATTTTGTTAACTGGGGCATTGCAAAAGGCCAAACCATAGAGTGGATCAATGATATTGGATGGAGAATGATGTTTATTTCAGAGGCTATTCCCGCAATTCTGTTTGGAGTATTGCTCTTTTTCGTTCCTGAATCACCAAGATACTTAGCTCTTAATGGCAAGGATCAAAATGCACTTGAGATACTAAGCAGGGTCAACGGAATAGAAAAAGCCAAGGAGATTCTCTCTGAGGTAAATAAAACCATATCTCATTCTACCGGCAAACTCTTCTCATATGGAAAAGTAGTTATCATTATTGGCATCCTATTATCCGTTTTTCAACAGTTTGTAGGAATTAATGTTGCCCTCTATTATGCTCCTCGAATATTCGAAAGCATGGGTGCCGGTAAAGATGCCTCTTTAATGCAGACAGTTGTCATGGGACTAGTCAATGTGATCTTCACAGTGGTCGCCATAATGACTGTTGACAAATATGGAAGGAAGATTCTTTTACTGATAGGCTCTATTGGTATGGCAATTGGCATGTTAGCTATCGCAGGACTAGCATGGTTCGAGGTTATAGGCATTGGAACACTCGTCTTTATCATTGTTTACACCGCATCATTTATGATGTCATGGGGTCCAATTACCTGGGTTTTAATATCTGAAATATTCCCGAACAAAATCAGAGGTCAGGCCGTTGCTGTTGCTGTAATGGCACAATGGGCAGCAAATTATCTTATCTCATCAACTTATCCTGTTATGATGGAATATAGCGGTGCATTCACCTATGGTTTCTATGGTGTTATGAGTATTCTATCATTCCTGTTTGTGTGGAAGATGGTTCCCGAAACAAAAGGAAAAACGCTGGAAGAGATTGAAACTCTCTGGAAATAATTGAGCTTTTTGAAGCTTGGTTTACAACTTCTTAGTTCTAATATTTCTTACTGACAATACGGTCTCCCTTTGATAGCCCTGGTGCTTGCAAAAGGGAGACCTTTATTTGAGTTTTCTATTTAAAGTAAATCAACAAACAATGAGACTGAATATTTGGGATTTTGCTGTCATACTAGCTTATATCTTATTGGTAATAGTTATTGGATTCTATTTCAAAAGGAGAGCACAAAAGAGCGAGAAAGAGTACATGTTGGGGGGCAACACTTTACCATGGTATATGCTGGGTATCTCCAATGCATCAGGAATGTTTGACATTTCCGGAACAATGTGGCTCGTGACCATTGGTTTTGTTTATGGACTTAAAAGTGTTTGGATTCCTTGGCTTTGGCCAACTTTTAACCAGATCTTTTTAATGGTCTACCTCTCTGCCTGGTTAAGACGTTCTAATGTAATCACAGGTGCAGCATGGATTTCAACACGTTTTGGCAAGGGACAAGGAGCATCGCTTTCACATAAGATTGTAATTGTTTATGCTATTATCAGCTGTCTTGGCTTTTTAGCCTATGGGTTTGTTGGATTAGGAAAGTTTATAGAGATATTTATTCCATGGGAATGGCTCTGTGGGCATCTTAGTCTTAATCCGGCATTAGTATCTCCCGAATATATTCCACATCTTTATGGATTAGTGTTCACTATTATAGCTACTGCTTATGCCATTACAGGAGGCATGTCAAGCATTGTTTGGGCTGATCTCTTTCATTATATCATGATGACAGTTGCCTCTATCGCAATTGCTGTAATTGCGATGGTTGCATTATCACATAACACCTTAGTGGTTCCTGATGGTTGGATGAGCCCCTTCTTCGGAAAACATTTGGATCTGGATTGGAGTAATATCATTCCGGAAGTAAATCAAAAGATACAGGAAGATGGCTTTTCCCTCTTTTCGATCTTCTTCATGATGATGCTATTTAAAGGTCTTTTAGTTAGTGCAGCAGGCCCTGCACCTAATTATGACATGCAAAAAATATTAGCCACCAAAAGCCCATCTGAAGCGGCTAAAATGAGTGGCGTAGTATCAGTTATTTTAAACCCTGTAAGATACTTAATGATCACAGGCTTTGTTGTTCTGGGAGTACTTTACTATGACAAACTGAATCTTATGGCTGCAGGTCATCTTGATTTTGAACAGATACTCCCTTCAGCAATTAACGAGTTTGTACCTGCAGGGCTTCTTGGATTACTACTAGCTGGCTTAATTGGAGCATTCATGTCTACCTTTGCCGGAACCCTAAATGCTGCACAAGCTTATGTAGTCAACGATATCTATCTTCAGATTAAAAAGAATCCAACGCCAAAAGCACAGCGCAGTGTAACCTACTTTATTGGAGTCTTTATCTTATTGATCTCACTGGTTATCGGTCTCTATGCTAAAGATGTCAACAGCCTGTTGCAATGGATCGTTTCCAGTTTATGGGGGAGTTATATAGCTGCCAACGTCCTTAAATGGTATTGGTGGAGATTCAATGGTCAAGGCTACTTCTGGGGAATGCTAACAGGCTTAATCCCGGCACTAATCTTTCCATTAATATTTAAAACCACTCTTGATCTCTACTTCTTCCCATTAATTCTAGTCATCTCGGTTGCTGGCTGTATTATTGGTGCCTTAATTAGCAAACCAACCGATATGGAGACACTCAAGAGCTTTTATAAACAGGTTCGTCCCTGGGGTTTCTGGAAGCCTATTCAGGAATTAGTGATCGCAGAAGATCCCGGTTTTGTTAAAAACACCGATTTCAAAAGAGACATGTTCAACGTTGCTATCGGAATCATATGGCAGGTGAGCATAGTAACAATACCAGTCTATTTTGTCCTTATGCAATGGACTCAAACGGCGGTCGTTGCGACCATCATAGCTGTTACATCCATTATCCTAAAGAAGACCTGGTGGGATAAACTGAAAGACTAGCAGTTAATTATATTCATTCAAACAATGATTAACTCTTAGTCACTCACAATAATTTGTAAGAAACAAATACCCGAAAATTAAAATCTCGATTCATGAAATACGGATTTTTTGATGATATAAATCAGGAGTATGTTATCACAACTCCTAAAACCCCTTTCCCCTGGATAAACTACTTAGGAAGCAATGACTATTACTCTATTATCTCAAATACCTCTGGTGGATATAGTTTTTTTAAGGATGCCAGACTGAGAAGACTTACCAGATATCGGTACAATAATATTCCATTGGATACGAATGGAAAATACTTTTATATCAAAGATGGAGAGACCATCTGGTCGCCGGCATGGAAGCCTGCTCAAACAGAACTAGACAGTTACCAATGTCGTCATGGTCTAGGTTATAGTCGCTTTATCTCTACAAAAAACGATATTCAAGCCTCTCTCCTTTTTTTTATTCCAAACGATGATAGCGTAGAGATACAGAAGTTATCTCTGGAAAACCAAGGCCTAACCGAGAAGTCCATCAAACTATTTTCATTCATTGAATGGGCCTTATGGAACGCCCTCGATGATATGACAAATTTTCAAAGGAATCTATCAACCGGAGAGGTTGAAATAGAAGATTCTGTTATCTATCATAAAACCGAATATCGGGAGCGTAGAAACCATTACGCCTTTTACTCAGTAAACACTCAGATAGATGGGTATGACACCGACAGAGAGACGTTTATGGGCCTTTATAACGATTTAAAGACTCCTGATGCTATTATCAGCGGACGATTATCAAACTCAGAAGCCCATGGATGGTCACCGATAGCTTCGCATTCAGTGACGATTTCATTAAAGCCGGGAGAAAAGGTAGATCTAATCTTCCTATTAGGATATATCGAGAACGAGCAAGAAAAGAAATTCTACCCCGATGGCAGTATCAATAAAGATGCGGCAAAGTCTTTAATTCAAAAGTATCAAACAACTGAAGCTGTTGATAAGGCATTTAATGAACTAAAGCTCAGTTGGAACAAAAAGACCAGCAAACTGCAAATTAAATCCTCAGATGATAAACTGAGTAGAATGGTCAATATCTGGCATCCATATCAGAGTATGATCACTTATCAGTTTTCAAGAAGTGCTTCTTACTTTGAATCAGGAATTGGACGGGGTATTGGTTTCAGAGATTCAAATCAGGATCTCGCAGGATTCGTTCATATGGATCCTCAAAAAGCTCGGCAACGAATAATAGATATTGCCTCAACTCAGTTTGAGGACGGTGGAGCATATCACCAGTATCAGCCACTTACTAAACGAGGAAATAATGATATCGGAGGTAACTTTAACGATGATCCACTTTGGCTTATCTTTTCTACCACAACATACTTAAAAGAGACTGGTGATTGGTCTATTTTGACCGAATTGGTTCCTTTCGATAATAATATTAACAATTCAGCCCCTTTGTTTGAACACCTCAGGAGATCTTTCTACCATGTGGTAAACAACTTAGGAAAGCATAATCTACCCCTTATAGGTCGTGCTGACTGGAACGATTGCCTCAATCTCAATTGCTTCTCAAATAATCCTGATGATTCGTTCCAAACAACTGAGAACCTTGATGGTAAAAACGCCGAGTCTGTACTTATAGCGGGTATGTTTGTCTTATATGGTACAGAATTTGCGCGACTATGTGAGCTACTTTCAAAGAAAGAAGAAGCAAAAGCAGCATATAGTCACATTGAGAAGATGGTAGAGGCAATTAATACCTCCGGCTGGGATGGAGAATGGTTTCTAAGAGCCTATGATCACTTTGATAATAAAATTGGAAGCCGTGAATGCGATGAAGGAAAAATCTTCATAGAATCGCAAGGCTTTTGTGTCATGGCCGGCATAGGAGTTAAAGATGGAAGAGCGCAATTGGCATTAGAATCTGTAAATAAGTACCTTGCTTGTGAATATGGTATCGTTCTTCAGAATCCCCCCTATTCGAAATACTACCTTAACCTTGGAGAGATTTCGAGTTATCCTCCCGGTTATAAGGAAAATGCAGGTATATTCTGTCATAACAATCCTTGGATTATGATTGCGGAAACAAAAGTCGGCAACGGAGACAGGGCTTTTGATTACTATACCCGTATTACCCCAGCTTACCTTGAGGAGATCAGTGAATTACACAAGACGGAACCATATGTCTATTCACAGATGATAGCTGGGAAAGATGCATATCGACCAGGAGAAGCAAAAAACTCATGGTTAACAGGAACTGCTGCATGGAACTACTATGCTATCTCACAATTCATTTTAGGTATTCAACCAGATTATGCAGGACTTCGAATTGATCCATGCATTCCAAAAGTATGGGATGGTTACACTATTGTAAGAGAATTCAGAGAAGTAACTTATTTAATCGAGATCAAAAACCCTGATCACGTTAATCAGGGTGTCAAGCAATTAATAGTTGATAATCATATGATCGAAGGCAATCTGATTCCATTAATGGAAAAGGGTAGTACTCATAATGTAACTGTTATTCTTGGCATTTAATTACATTACCAATTTAAAACAGCTCAGATTGTGACTCTAGTAATGTAGAGTAAAAACAGTCTGAGCTGTTTAGTATCGAGAGAGGAATGGCTCCAGTATGTTAGTGCGACTCTTTAGCGCTTGTGGGAGCATCACCCCTAAATTCTAGGTTCTAAGCAAAAAAAAAGGCATCGTTTCCGATGCCTAGTGACTCCGACAGGATTCAAACCTGTAACCTTCTGATCCGTAGTCAGATGCTCTATTCAGTTGAGCTACGGAGCCTTAATTGCGATGCAAAGGTACCACCTTTTTTTATACCAGACAAGCCTTTTCGTAAAAAAACTCATATTTCTAAGGAAAAACCGTCAAAAACAACAGTAGTATTCTCAAAGGTTGAGATGGCATTCTCTATAAGTGTTTGAGGATCTAGTATCTTAGGAGAAACGTGGCCCAATAACAGTTTTTTGACATTTGAAGCCTTTGCTAGCTCAGCAGCTTGAAGTGCGGTCGAGTGACCCTTGCTTAGTGCATTTTCTTCCTCTCCTTTTAGGTATGTTGCCTCATGACATAAGACAGTCACCCCCTCAATTACCGATTTTAGTTCCGGTAAATATGCCGTATCTGAGAGATATGCAAAGGAACGAATAGGATCTTTCGGATAAGAGAAAACTTCATTCGGTATTACCTCTCCATTTGGTGTTATAAAGTCATTACCGAGGCGTAGAGACCTTATTGTGCTGACATCGGGCTTCCATACATTTAATGCCTCCTTTCGAAGTTTAAAGAAAGGAGGCTCCTTTTCCTCAACTAAAAAACCGAAGGTTGGAATTCTATGTTTCAATGGGAAACAACTTACCTTAAAATCTTTCTCATCAAGCAAGTCCAAAGGGATTTCCGTATTGATGGTATGGAAGAAGATTTTATAGCTCAAAACACTCCAATCGACATGCATTACAGCTTTTAGAGAGGCTTCCAAGTTCTCAGGGCCATAAATATGTAGAGGTTTTTGACGAGAAAAGAGATGATAAGTAAAGAGCAAGCCGGGCAGACCAAAGAAGTGATCACCATGAAGATGTGAGATGAAGATATAGTTTATTTGCCCTGATTTGATCCCAAAACGCTGCATCTGGATTTGGGTTCCCTCTCCACAGTCAATCATTAAATACTCTCTATTAATCTGAATAACCAGGCTACTAACACCTCGTTGTAACGTAGGTAATCCGGCACCGGTACCAAGGAAGGTAACCTTAAATGGAATCATAGATATCAATTTAGAACATGAAGGTTAATATCGTTTTGACAGCCCGCTTCAATTGAATATGCCAACAAAGCTAAAAAAAAAGAGCCCGACAAAGTCGAGCTCTTTTTTATATATGAAGAAAGACTATTCGTTTTCGTTATTATCACGAGTCTTCTGTTCTTCTTCCTGCATTTCCTGTTTCAGATTAGCAAGAGCTTCGAGATCGCCTAAAGTTGTACGCTCAAGGTTATCCTTAATTTTCTTGATCTGATTTTTAGTAGTGCGTTGAGCATTATCAGTCTTTACAACAGGACGTTCTTCACGAGCGGGGCGCTCAACAGGAGCAGCTTCTTGGAAGGTACGGCTGTGTGAAAGGATAATCTTCTTGTTCTCTTTAGAGAATTCAATAACCTTGAAGTCGAGTACATCATCAACCTTAGCCTCTTCATTGGTTTCCTTCATGATATGACGTTGAGGAGCGAAACCCTCAACACCATAAGGAAGAGAAATGATAAGACCCTTGTCGGCAGCTGCGATAACAGTTCCTTTGTGAACTGAACCGATGCTGAATAATGTCTCGAATACATCCCAAGGATTCTCTTCAAGTTGTTTGTGACCTAAGCTTAAGCGGCGGGTCTCAACATCAACATCGAGAACGATAACTTCGATTGAATCACCAATCTTAGTAAACTCAGCAGGATGTTTAATTTTCTTAGACCATGATAAGTCTGAGATGTGGATTAAACCATCAACACCCTCTTCTAATTCAACAAAGATGCCGAAGTTAGTGAAGTTGCGAACGGTAGCAGTATGCTTAGAGTTAATAGGATACTTTTCACGGATGTTAATCCAAGGATCCGGCATAAGTTGCTTCATACCTAAAGACATCTTGCGTTGTTCACGATCAAGAGTTAGGATAACAGCTTCTACTTCGTCACCAACCTTCAGGAAGTCATGAGCGGTGCGTAGGTGCTGTGACCATGACATTTCTGATACGTGAATAAGACCTTCAACGCCAACAGCGATTTCAACGAATGCGCCGTAATCAGCGATAACAACAACTTTACCCTTAACCTTGTCACCAACATTGAGAGTTTCACTTAATGAATCCCAAGGATGAGACATTAGCTGTTTCAGGCCGAGAGCAATACGTTTCTTGTTTTCATCGAAGTCAAGGATAACAACCTTGATTTTCTCATCAAGAGTAACGATTTCTTCAGGGTGATTGATACGACCCCAAGATAAATCGGTAATATGGATAAGACCGTCAACACCACCAAGATCAACGAATACGCCATAGCTGGTAATGTTCTTAACAGTTCCTTCAAGAACCTGACCCTTTTCAAGCTTAGCAATAATCTCAGTCTTTTGAGCTTCGATCTCATCTTCGATAAGAGCTTTGTGTGAAACAACCACGTTCTTATATTCATGGTTAATCTTCACAACTTTAAACTCCATAACTTTATCAACATACATGTCATAGTCACGGATAGGCTTCACATCGATCTGTGAACCTGGTAAGAAGGCTTCAATACCGAATACATCAACGATAAGACCACCTTTTGTACGTGATTTAACATAACCTTTGATAACTTCCTGGCTATCGTATGCTTCGTTAACGCGTTCCCATGAACGAAGTGTACGTGCCTTTTTGTGTGAAAGAACAAGCTGACCATTGCCGTCTTCTTGACTCTCAACATAAACTTCAATCTTGTCACCAACCTTTAAATCAGGATTGTAACGAAGTTCTGAAACAGGAATAAGACCATCTGACTTGAAGCCGATGTTCACAACTACTTCACGTGAATTCTTTGATACAACAACTCCTTCAAGTACATCATGTTCAACAATAGCATTCAGGGTGCGATCGTAAAGTTGTTCCAGACGCTCTTTCTCCGCCTTTGAATAGGCTACTTTCTTTTTGCCAAGACTATTCCAGTCAAATTCCTCAGCAGGAGCAGTGGTCTGGGCAACAGGTTTTACATCAGCTTTTACCTCTTCCTGAGCATTGCTGACATTGTTTTCTAATTCGGTCATATTATAGTACTGTGGCATGGCTTATTGTCCCCGGTATACAATATCAACCACACCTGGTTAATACTCAATTGTTTACAGATAATACCCGAGTATTATTATCAGTGTGCAAAAATAGAATATTTATTTGAAAATAAGAGGGTTATTATGAAATTTTCTTTGTCCGTTTACGTTATTCAACTCACGAGGTCAATACATTGTGCTTTTCGTACCTTTGCTAATCTAAAAAATCTTTAACTGTATTTATGTCATACCATATCTATAGAAAATCTTTGCTCTTCGTTGGAGTCGCATTTACACTCTGTTTTTCGTTGCTATTGCAATCAGCCTGTAAAAAGGATGAAATAGACTCTAATCCCTCTTTAAAACTGGCATTCTCAACCGATACAATTATTTTCGATACTGTCTTTTCAACGGTTGGATCAGTTACTCAAAGACTTATGGTATACAATAATACTGACTCTAGATTAAAAATATCATCTATTCAACTTGCAGGAGGAGCCTCGTCATCATACTCAATCAATGTTGATGGCACAACAGGGCCAGCCATCTCTGATATTGAACTTGCATCTGGAGATAGTCTATTCATCTTTGTACGACTCACTATCAACCCCTCGAATACCAACCTGCCCTTCATCGTTGAAGACTCACTTCATTTCCTGACCAACGGGAATAGTCAATACATCAAACTTGTTGCATGGGGACAGGATGCATGGTTCCATAAACCCACATACTTCCCGAATAACTTTCCCGCCTATTCGGTGATTAAATCAGACACTATCTGGTCTGCAATGAAACCACACGTTATATACGGTTGGTTGGTCGTTGACTCTGCAGCGAGTCTTACAATTGAACCTGGGGCAAAAATATATTTTCACAACAAAGGGTTAATGATGGTGTACCGCGAAGGGGCTCTCTTCGTCAACGGTACTGTTGACGAACCGGTACTCTTTAGAAACGATCGACTTGACCCCTACTATAAAGATTTAACGGATCAATGGCAAGGATTATGGTTCTCTGATGGCTTTAAATCCTCCTACCTTAACAATGTGATTCTGGAAAACGGAAATTTAGCCATTCAAGCAGATGCCCCCTATATCTCAAATGAGATACCGCTTATATTAAACAATATTACCATTCGTAATATGGCCACTGGAGGTATCGCAGGAAATGGCTCTGTGATAACCGGTTCAAATATCTCTATAGCCAATACCGGAGGGTATACCCTTTCTCTCAATGGCGGATTTTATCAGTTTAACTACCTCTCGTCTGGAAACGTTTGGAGTTCATCTGTAAGAGAAAACCCTTCTGTAATTGTTAAAAACTATTACCAGGGACAGGAAAATAACATCATTGTCGATCCTTCTTCAGTCTCAATCTATAATAGTGTTATCTGGGGAAACCTTCAAAACGAGCTTTTTATAGACCAGGCTAATGAAGGATCTTTTACCTATTCCTTCGACCACTGCCTTATAAAAACGGATATCAACACCTCTGGTAATCCCAGTTTCACCGCTGTAACTACTGATAAAGATCCAAAATTTATCGATGTTCAGAAATACAATCTAAGACCTGACACCCTCTCTCCATTAATCGGCACAGGTTTCTATAGCGAACCATATAATGACCTTGATGGTAACGCCAGAAGGAACCCACCTTCAATTGGAGCCTTTGAGTCGACTTGGCCGGTGAAATAATTCTAATCCTGTAGAATAGCCTCTTAAAAGACATGAACAAAGAGGGGAGGTAGTATTGACTATCTCCCCTCTTTGCATATTTGAATTTCATTAACAAATAATCGATCAACTAATACTCCTGACTTCGACAGAGGGACACCCTAAATAAAAGGCCAAAACACTTCATCAAATAATCTGGTAAAAGAA
>JAJTBW010000009.1 GCA_021286705.1 Sphingobacteriia bacterium | reverse complement strand
TGTAAACAACTTTTAGGACGATACAAGGAGAACAGGAGGGGAACAGGAGAGGAACGGGAATACAGTGGTTTCGGCTTCGCTCAACCACCGGGTCGCTGCCTGAGCGAAGTCGAAGGCGGAGTCGAAGAGGACAACTCTAACATCCATTTTCGCAAAAATTGACAGGTTATTCTCTTTTCATTTATCCTTGTGTCTCTAAAACCAACATATTTACAATTCATTATTAACTTTGTTAATATTACTATTGAAACTTTTTAGACCGACCTTTCACCGTTTGTTATGGAAAACAGAACTGAAATCAATATATGCCTTGGTAGTTCCTGCTTTTCAAGAGGCAATAAAAACACCGTCAGAATCATTGACGAATGGTTAAAAAAGAATAACCTTAGAGACAAGGTATATTATCATGGCAGCCATTGCTTCGCTACTTGCGATAAAGGCCCCATGCTTAAAATAAATGACCAGATCTACCATGGTGTTGATTCGGAAAGGGCTATTGAAATACTAAGAGACCACTTTAAACTTTAAACTCAGAAACTTAGATCTGCTAATATGCATCTAATAGAGATTGACCAACAAAAATGTGTACGATGCTATGCTTGCGTTAGGGTTTGCCCCACTAAGGCAATCGCTGTAATGATTAATGAGGAGTATCCTAAGATACTTCATAATCGCTGCATCGGGTGTGGGGGCTGTAT
Organism: Sphingobacteriia bacterium; assembly: GCA_021286705.1. GTDB lineage: Bacteria > Bacteroidota > Bacteroidia > Bacteroidales > TTA-H9 > JAJTBW01. Next base: position 39,610 of record JAJTBW010000009.1, on the reverse strand, counting down.
CAGATCTTGCTCGCCTTCAGCCTTATCTCACATTTCAGATATCCAGAAAGCTAGAGAAATTCTAGCCTCAGAAACCCCATCAGTAGCCATCGTTGACCCAAGCATCTCAGGAGAGTTCCCTGACATTACCGATTATCGCAAGTTCGTTACAATGATTCGGGCTCTTGGATTTAAATATGTCAACGAAGTGAGCTTTGGAGTTGACCTCATCGGGCAGATCTATGCTGATCTGGCTCAAAACTTCAAAGGAAAATACCACCTTCTTAGTAACTGCCCTTCTCTTGTAAGCTATATTGAGAAGTTTCATCCCGACCTTACCGACAATCTCGCTCCCGTTGTCAATCCGATGATCGCAACCGCCATGGTGGTCAGGGAAAAATATAAGACCCCGCTTAATGTTGTTTTCATTGGTCCATGTATATCTGCTAAGCATGATGCCGAACTCTTCTCTGACTCTGCTAATATAAATGCCGTTATCACTTTTAATGAATTAAGACAACTGTTTGAAGAGAATAACATCACAGAGTCAACGCTAGAATACTCCGACTTCGACGGGCCAATTGGTTACACAGGCTCTCTCTATCCACTATGTAACGGATTGGTACAAGCGGCAGGTATTGATGACTCACTACTAACAGGAACGATTATTGCCACTGAGGGACGAGAGAATTTTCTTGAGGCAGTTAGAACTTTTAAAACATCTTCTGAAACCATAAGAAGACATTTTGATATCTACTATTGCGATGGCTGCCAAATGGGGCCAGGAACGAGCAGAGACGGCCAAAAGTATATCAGAAGAACTCTTACTACCGACTATGTAAACAAACGGCTTAAAACCTTTGACAAAGCCGATTGGGAAGCTGATATCGATCTCTACAAATCTTTAGATTTCACACGATCATTCAAAAATGATGATCAACGAATCCCAATGCCACCCCAAGATAAGATCAATGAAGTTCTAAAGGTTATCGGCAAAAAAGAGGATGAAGCTCACCGGGGTTGCGGTGCCTGCGGATATGACTCCTGCAACGAACTGGCCATCGCAGTTAGTAAAGGCCTGGCTAAGCCCGAAATGTGTCTCACTTTCAATCTGAGAAGTCAGTCCGAGTATATCAAAACCCTTAAAACAACAAATGAGAAACTCGCTCGAACAGAATCTGCATTAAAAGACTCTGAACTCCGAGCTCGTGCCGAACAACAAGCCGCTCAAGAGGCCTCTGAAATCATTACAGCCATGATGCAAAAACTACCATCGGGCATCGTAATTGTCAATGATGAGATGAAAATACTCCAAGCCAATATGACCTTTATTGACCTGCTTGGCGAAGATGCTCAGATGATTAATGAGGTTATCCCTGGTCTTGTTGGAGCCGATCTAAAGAGCTTAATTCCATTTAACTTCTATAATATGTTCTCTTTTGTTTTAAAAAACGATGAGAACATTACAAACAAGGATACTCGTTTTAATGAGACTCTGCTTAATGTTAGTGTCTTTACCATTAAAAAGGGTAAGATTGTAGGGGCTGTTATCAGAGACATGTATGTCCCGGAGGTAAGAAAGGAGCAAATCTTACAGCGCGTCAATGAGGCGATTACTGAAAACCTTGAGATGGTCCAGAAAATAGGCTTTCTACTTGGGGATGGTGCCGCTAAGGTGGAAAAAATGCTCAATAGCATTGTCCAGACCTATGCCAATGAAAGAAATGATGAGCAACACCTTCCTGGTGATGATGACGAAACCCTATAACTATGCAAGAGAAGTTTCACTTAGAGGTTAGATGCCATCAGATTAATCATACAGGAGAAAAGATCTGCGGAGATGTTTTCCTATCAAGAAAAATCAAGGAGGAAGGCAGAATTATAGCCGTTCTCAGCGATGGGATGGGTCATGGTGTCAAAGCAAATGTTTTAGCAACGCTTACTGCTACCATGGCAATCAACTTTGCTGAAGAACATAAGGATGTACAGGTAATCGCTGAGATCATCATGAATACACTTCCTATATGCTCTGAACGAAAAATCTCGTACTCCACCTTCACCATTGTCGACATTGAAGCTGATGGGGAGACTCGGATTCTTGAATATGACAACCCTCAGTGTATTGTTTTAAGAGGCAATAAGCCACTAAACCCAAATTGGGAAAACATCACCATGGAGAGCGAAAGAAACAAAGGCAAGATTTTACGTACCTGCCGTTTCTACCCGAAACTTGGAGATAGAATCGTATTTATGAGCGATGGAGTAGCTCAATCAGGTATGGGAAGTGAAAAATACCCCTTTGGCTGGGGCAGAGATGCAACAGAAGAGTATATCCTTGGGTTAATTCACCATGAGCCCAGCCTCTCTGCCTCAAAGATCGCTGCAAAGGTGGTTAACTATGCCCATATCAACGACCGATACTCTTCAAAAGACGACACCTCTTGTGCCGTAATTTATTTCCGTGAACCTAGAAAACTTCTGATAGTAACAGGTCCTCCATTTGAAGAGGATCGCGATAAAGAGTATGGTGACATCGTTAAGAGTTTTGAAGGGAAAAAGATACTTTGCGGGGCAACTACCGCCGATATCGTTGCCAGAGAACTAAAACAGACGGTTGAAGACTCTTTTGATTTTGATGACCCTGACCTCCCTCCTGTCTCTTACATGCCGGGAGTCGATTTAATTACCGAAGGTATTCTAACCCTCAGTAAAGTCAATGACATCCTCAAAAACTATAACAATCAAATGAGACTAGGTAAAGGCCCTGCCGATCGTATTGTAAGGATGCTTCTTGATAGTGACAAAATCAACTTCTTAATTGGAACAAAAATTAACATCGCCCATCAAGATCCAAATCTCCCGGTTGAACTTGAGATCAGAAGAACGGTAGTAAAACGTATCGCACGCCTACTAGAGGAGAAGTTTCTTAAAGAGGTTGAAATGAAATTCATTTAAAACTACCTCCTAAACATCAAAGCATAAAACACTAACAGAAAATCAACACTAATGAGATATTAAAAGCAGGAGATAAAGGTTTAACCCTTTGTCTCCTGCTTCTTTTTTATATAACCCGGTAAAATCAACTATAATTGAAGTTACTTAAGAGTAATAGTCATTCGGTTATCATCTGAATCTCTGTCAATCAGCTTATTTAATGGATCAACACCTCCACTATCTGGCAATTCATCAACCACAAATGTTACTGTTGTTTCTCCTTTTTTCAGCAAGACTTTCCGCATTTCGAGTACATCCTCATGCAGATCCTTTCCCTTAAGTAGTCCAACATCGATATAATCTTCATAAGCGATTGGAGACTCTACCCCCTTATCATCACATCTTAATTTGTCAGAGCTTATAACCAGCGTTACCTCATACTTTCCATTGCTTAACTTCCGGGCATCAGCACTCACACAACGATTAGAATAGAGTGTTATAGTTTCAAACATATCCTTTATGAGATATTGCATAGTATCGGGAGTGGCTCTCTTTAAGTATTCAAGGAACTGGTAAGACCTGGGAAAAGGCGGATTACAATAAGCAAAGTCGTTAACAAAACTAGCTAAGGCTTTATTAAGACTATCCTCTCCGATATAGTCTCTTAAAGCATACATAACAAGACTTCCCTTGTTGTAGTGAATATAACCCTGATTCTCGTTTAGACTAATAGGCCATTCTCTATCTGTCTCATATTTCCTACTGGTCAGATACCTATCCAACTCATACTTTAAGAACCGCCTCATTTTACCTTTGCCATACTCTTTCTCCATGACCATCAAGGCCGAATACTGAGCCAACGCCTCACTCATTAGTGTTGCACCTTGAACATTAGCCCCAATGACCTGATGAGCCCACCATTGATGCGCAATCTCATGGGCAGTCACATAAAAGATATAGTCTATCGCATCTTTATCACGTAGATCGGCAATAAACCCAATAGACTCACTGTATGGTATCGTTGCGGGAAAACTCTGCGCAAATGAAGCATATCTGGGAAACTCAACTATTCTAAGCGTATTATTCTGATAAGGACTAAAATTCTTCTGGAAGTAATCCAAACTAGACTTCATCGCCTTAAACATACTCTGAAGATTATACTCGTGACCTTTGTGATAATAGATCTCAAGCGATATCCCTTTGTAATCCTCCTTCTTAACCTCATACCTCGCAGAGAGGAAGGAATAGAAGTTCAGAATCTTCGATTTAGATTCATATCTATAGTAGTTCCTATCCCCTACTTTCCATTGCTTCTTCAATTCACCAGGCGCAAGAGCAATCTGCGAACTACTTGTGCTTACTGTGGCTTTAAAGTCAATCCAATGTCCATCGTTTCCAAGATAGGTATTATACCACATGGCAGTATCATTGATTGGGGGCATCCCAGGCTTAACAGGCAGATTATACTTCTTACGTTTGTCTTTGCTTGATAACTCTTGATCCGCATTGTATCCTACAACTGGCAGAACCTCCTTGCTATTGAAGAATGAGCCATTGCCAGCTAACCATGTCTCAGGGCCATCAGCACTAAATCCTTTCGGTTCCAGTTTATACTTAAAAATAAGCAAAGAGCTATCACCCGATTTCATAGGACTCTTTAAATTAATCTTATAAAGTCCAAAATAAGGATCAACCAAATCGGCCTTTACACCACCAACTCTCAGGTCGCTAAGAGATAAAATCGTACCTGCAGGAAGATTGAGATAGACTGTATCAACGGGAATTTTGGTAGTATTTTTCAACCAAAACTGACCATTTATCTCAACTCGCCTTTCATCAGGAAATATATCCACGTTAACATCACAGGCAGTAATATTTGGCTGAGCCTTTGCTTTTAGGAACTTGTAACTATTCTCAAATTTAACGGCAAGTTTCTCACCATCCTTTGTGCTATAGAACTTATTTATCACATGAGTATTATACCAGATAAATCCTCCTGAAAATAAGAACCCAACTAGTGCAACAATTAACGAGTATTTCAATCCTCTTTTTTTAAAACGATACCTAACTCTGTTAATAATGCTTTTAAAGGTAGTTTCAGTACCCCGTGGCAGAGCGGCGTTGCCAATTAACCATAACATTACAGAGAAAAAGCCCCAGTATAGGGTAAACCAGAAAAAGCTTGTCAAATAATCTCCATAACCATTCATATCACTGTAGACATAGCTAGAGCCACTCAAAGGCACAAACAAGCGATCATCTACCCCAATACCCGGTAAAGCCGAACTTAGGAGATAGTATACCATGACAATGACAAACCCTACAAACTTGTTTGGCGAAAGAGCATGAATCAGCAGAATTACAGGAATTAAAAGCAGATATGATGAAAACTCCAAAACAAAAAGAGAGAATAAATACTGCCCTATCTCAAAATAATAGTAACTATGACTTACCTGAACTCCAATACAAATGATCATCAGCAGAAGTAGCATGAAGAGGGTCAAAAACACCATTCCTAAAAACTTAGCTGAATAGCTCAACCAATCAGGGACAGGGAAAGTATCATATATCTGATTTAGTTTAACAGATCGCTCCTTCCAGATAAGCTCTCCTGAATAGAATGTTAGAATTATATAGATAAAAAGCACAAAACTTCCGCCCAATGACTCCAGCATAGAATAGGTGACGGGTAAATAGTCTGTACTGTAACGTGAGCCCATTGATATTGCTCCGGACGCTACCAGTCCGACACCTGCAAGCATTATGGCAACAAATGCAATATCTTTTATAATACCTACAAAATACAACCAGGCCTGTTTAACCATCATCTTCAGATGACCTGAGAATGAAAATCGTTGAATTGATTTCGGCAGGAGGTCATTTAATGAACTCTTGAGGCTAGAAATCTCATCAATCTTAGCTTTAGCTTTTCTAGTACGAGGAAGAGTGAAACTAAACTTCCATAGGGTAAAAGCCATTAGAAGTGAACCGAAACCAATCCAAATAACTCTATTTAGCATAAATAACCAGTCAGGAGTTACCAAAAGAGTATTAAACTCACTGACAGTCCAGTACCTAACTATTTGTTGCAAAGAGATAATACCAAAAGGGTCAAACAAAGCAGCTATTTTGAGATTATCCATGTCGCCTATAAGGTTAATAGCAACAACATAACCAACAAGCAATACGATATTCCCTAAATAACTATATACCACTTTTTTTGTCAGCGTCGACAGAGCAAAGAATACTGAACCGGCAAACAGAATATTTGGGATGGCTATAAATAGAAAAGGTTGAAAGTATGACCATAACGAGAACGGTCCAAACTTATCAACATGCAGTCCAAATATCAAACTTAGGCCATAGCCAAGCATAAGGCCGATGGGTAAAGAGAGAAAGACAAACAAAGTCATTATCAACGATCCCAAATACCGACCACCCAGATATTGCCATTTAGAGATCGGCAGGCTGAAGATAAGAGGATGAGTAGAGTGCTCGAAATCGCGAATAATCGGAGTACTCATCATTGCAGAGGTGACCATAATACCAAAGGCGGTAAAGATGCCCATGACTAATGCGATACTATAGGGCGCATTCTTATTTGCGGCTGAAGGGACTCCTCCTACTGTTACCCCCTCTACCATAACCATAAGAAGACAGATGGTCAGAAACAAGATAAAATATAACCATGTTGCAGGCCGTCTAAGACGGTAAAGCAACTCGAATCGTGCAATCTGTAACAGCATAGCTTACTGGTTTATATTTCTGACGTATGAAAAATAGACATCCTCAAGCCCAGGTTCTGCAAGAACAAAACCACTATCCGGCAATGAGTCAGAGACAACTGTTACCTCAATCATTCCTCTCAAGAGTCTTGAAGAGATGATCTCTATTCCTGCCATATTGGTAAGATCGCTTTTATTGATCAGTTTTCGCCAAACCTTGCCATTTAATTGTTGAATAACCTCATCAGGATGTCCTTGCAACAAAACCTCACCCAGATTAATAATCGCCATTTGATTGCATAGACTCTTTACATCCTCAATGATATGAGTAGATAAGATAACAATAACATTTTCACCAATCTCACTGAGTAAATTATGAAATCTATTACGCTCAGCCGGATCCAGCCCGGCAGTTGGCTCATCCACAATAATGAGTTTAGGGTTTCCTATTAATGCCTGGGCTATGCCAAACCGTTGTTTCATACCACCAGAGAATCCGCCAAGGTTTTTCTTCCTAAACTGGTAAAGATTAGTTTTATTGAGAAGCCATTCCACCAGCTCTTTTCGTTCTGCTTTGGCGGCAATACCTTTCATTTCAGCAATATGATTTAGCAAAACCTCCGCATTAACCTTTGGGTAGAGACCGAACTCCTGAGGCAAATAACCTAGTATTTTCCGGACAGCCGTTTTATCATTCAAAACATCTAATTCATCAAGGAAGACACTTCCATGATCAGCATCCTGTAAAGTAGCTAAAGTGCGCATTAAAGTTGATTTCCCAGCACCGTTTGGCCCAACAAGTCCAAACATTCCAGTATTCATTCTTAGATTAATATCATGCAGGGCTCTTGTGCCGTTTGCATAGGTTTTACTAAGACCACTAATTGTTAGTTGCATCTGAATTAATTGTTTAATGATCAAATAAATAAAGCTAGACAGTGAATCACATCATTCCCACATAGGTTAATCGACTTATCACAGGCGAACAGAAATAACATGAATTGACAATAGTATGACGTATTTCATAGAATTCAGTTACATATCTTAATAATCTTTTAATCAATTCCGTTTCAGAGGCCTAATTATCAAGATTATCATTAAAACAATCGTTTGCAAAGATTTTTTTCAATAAGATGATAGTTTCACTAAATCTTCATAGCTTTGTGTGCTCTCCGCAGAGAAAGCGCGAAAGGATAAGAACAGAAGCTCTTACCCTTTTTTCTTTTTTCCTGAGGTGGGTTTATATACTATTATTAAGGAAATTATATCATTTTTACATCTTATTAAGTATTAATTATGAAGAAATTAGCGGTTATTGCCTTCGGAGGAAACGCACTACTTCGCGGCGACCAGAAGGGGACAATTGATGAGCAGGAAGCAAACGTTTACGAGACATGCCAACACCTATTCCCACTCCTAAAAAATGATTATGATATCGTACTTGGCCATGGTAACGGACCCCAGGTAGGTAATGTTCTTCTTCAACATGAAGGTGGAGAGAAGATGTTTGGGATTCCTTCACAACCAATCGACTTTTGTGTTGCAGAGACACAGGGTTCTATTGGATATATGATTGAACAACAGCTAAGAAATGTTCTTGAAGAGAATAACATGGAGCGTGACATTCTGACTCTTGTAACTCAGGTTATTGTTGACAAGAATGACCCTGCTTTCCAAAATCCAACCAAACCAGTAGGACCATATTACACCAAGGAGGATGCAGATAGATTAGCAGCCAACAATAAATCAACCTATGCAGAAGACCCAAGGGGAAGAGGTTGGAGAAAAGTTGTTGCCTCACCCAAACCAGTTAGAATCAACAATATCAAGTCGATCGAGAAACTTGCTCGCGATGGCCAAATCATTATCACCGTTGGAGGTGGTGGTATCCCTGTTTTTTATGTAAAAGAGAACAAGCTACAGGGAATTGATGCTGTTATTGATAAAGACCTAGCATCAAGTTTATTAGCTACCCAGATTCATGCTGATATGTTTATCATTCTTACTGATGTACCAAAGGTTTACATCAACTACAGAAAAGAAAACGAGCAGGCACTTAATAGAATCTCTTTGACTGAGGCTAAGAAACTCTATTCAGAAGGACACTTTGCTGCAGGAAGTATGGCTCCTAAGGTAATGGCTTGTATTCAGTTCGTTGAGAATGGCGGAAAAGAGGCTATGATAACTACAGCCACAGAACTTGGTAAAGAAGGCTCAGGAACTGTTATATTTGCTGAATAATTTCAATTCAATTATATAACCATAAACTAAAGTATAATATGGCATTTAATCTCCGTAACCGTAACTTCCTGAAACTTCTGGATTTTACCCCGGCTGAAATTCGTTACATGTTACAACTTTCAGCTGATCTTAAAGCTGCTAAGTATGCTGGAACAGAACAACCTAAATTAAAAGGAAAGAATATTGTTCTCCTCTTCGAAAAAGACTCAACCCGTACACGTTGTGCTTTCGAAGTAGCTGCCCTTGACCAAGGTGCCCACGTTACTTATCTTGGACCTGCCGGATCACAGATGGGAAAGAAAGAGTCTATGAAGGACACTGCTCGCGTATTAGGTCGCATGTACGATGGTATCGAGTATCGTGGCTATTCACAGGAAATCGTTGAAACTTTAGGTAAATATGCAGGTGTTCCCGTATGGAATGGTCTGACAACCGAGTTTCATCCTACACAGATTCTTGCCGACTTCCTAACCATGCAGGAACACTCTGATAAACCTTTACATCAAATGGCTTTTGCTTACCTTGGAGATGCTCGTAACAACATGGGTAACTCCTTAATGGTTGGTGCTGCTAAGATGGGTATGGATTTCAGAGCTGTAGCCCCTAAGAACCTATGGCCGGAAGAAGAACTAGTAGCTAAATGCCGTGAAATAGCAAAGGAAACAGGTGCTAAGATCACTTTAACTGAGAATGTTGAAGAGGGTGTTAAGGGCGTTGATTTCCTCTATACCGATGTATGGGTATCAATGGGTGAGCCTGCTGAAGTTTGGGAAGAGAGAATTAAGCTTCTTTCTCCTTATCAGATCAACATGAATGTTGTGAAGGCAACTGGTAATCCAAGAGTAAAATTCATGCACTGTCTACCTGCTTTCCACAACCGCGAAACCGTTGTTGGTGAAGATATCTATCAAAAATTCGGACTCGAAGCAATGGAAGTTACTGAGGATGTTTTCGAATCAGGAATGTCTATCGTTTTTGATGAAGCTGAAAACCGCCTTCATACTATTAAAGCTGTTATGGTTGCCACTCTGGGAGCATAACAACAATCTAATTTTAAAGAAAGGCTACCTTTTAGGTGGCCTTTTTTTTAGATTGCCTTAGATTTCGCTCAAATTGCCTTCGACTTCGCTCAGGCACCGAACCGATAGTTGAGCGTAGTCGAAACCACTGTATCCGGGAGAGGTGGGGAAGATACACGATACAAGAGGCATATAACGGATAATATTCTCATATCACCCATGAAAGCGAAAGTCTCGTTAATTGTTATACACAAATTAACGAGGCTTTTTGTGGGTTGTACTGGACTCGAACCAGTGACTTCCACCCTGTCAAGGTGGCACTCTAAACCAACTGAGTTAACAACCCTTTATTGGTAGTGGGCTGCAAAGATAGGAAGATTTTTTTATTTGACCATGCATTTACACATCGCGATCAGACATTTTTTACAACGGTAAGGCCTAACCTTTCACCCTCCTTTAGCATTAAATCATAAGCCTGATTATAGTCATTATCAATCTGGCAATCTAGTATAGCCTCCCTGATAACATTTTTAATAATTCCTACCTCTTTGCAGGGGGCAAGACCAAAAGTAGACATAATCAATTCGCCATCTATTGGAGGCTGCCAATTTCTAAGATGATCTTTCTCCTCTACTTCACTAAGTTTTAATTTGACCATCTCAAAATTTGCCTGATACCTTTTGACCTTGGCTTCGTTTTTCGAGGTTATATCGGCGCTACATAGAGTAAGCAGATCATCTAAATCTTCGCCAGCATCGACAATGAGTCTACGTAATGCAGAATCGGTTATTTTATCTTCTACCAGGGCAATGGGTCGAAGATGTAGCAGCACCAACTTCTCAACATACTTTAACTTCTCATTCAAAGGAAGCTTCATCCGTTTAAATAGTTGAGTGACCATTCGACTGCCAACAACCTCATGACCATGGAATGTCCACCCACCTGGAGATTGGAATCGTTTTGTGGCAGGTTTTCCGATATCATGTAGTAAGGCAGCCCATCGAAGCCAGAGATTATCTGTCATCGTGACAATTTTATCAACCACCTCCATGGTATGAATAAAATTATCCTTATGACCTTTCCCATCAATATATTGAGCCCCTTTAAGACCCGACACCTCCGGAAGTATTTTCTCAAGAAGACCCGACCTCTCCATCCATAAAATCCCAATCGAGGGTCTGGGTGACATTAGAAGTTTATTAAACTCTTCGGCTATTCTCTCCTTAGACACAATATCAATACGATGGATATTTCTTTTGATTGCATCGAAAGTTTCAGGGTGAATAGAATAATCCAGCTGAGCGGCAAAACGAACAGCGCGCATCATCCTTAGAGGGTCGTCACTGAATGTAATATCGGGGTCAAGTGGAGTACGTAGAATACGAATCTCCATATCACCAAGACCATCGAATGGATCAGAGAGTGTACCAAAATCTTGTTTATTTAGACTAAGGGCGAGGGCATTTACAGTAAAATCTCTTCTATTTTGGTCATCCTCAAGAGTACCGGGAGCAACATCAGGCTTTCTTGAATCCAGGTGATAGCTCTCTTTTCGGGCACCAACAAACTCAACCTCCAATCCATCCGGAGTTTGAAGCATAGCCGTCCCAAAGGTTTTAAAAACAGTAACTTTAACACCTTTTCCCAATCGTTCCGCAACTCTTTTAGCTAATGTTATTCCATCGCCTAAAATAACGATATCCGCATCCTTCGAGGGTCGTCTGAGAATAAAATCTCTAACAAAACCGCCTATAACCCAACTCTGGGCACCCATAGCCTCTGTCTCCTGACTAATTATTGAGAATACCCTATTCTCTAATAAACCTCCAAAATCAATCATATTGCAAAGATAAGACAAAGCTTTGTGAGTAAAATTGGGACTATAAAGATTCAATAGATAATCGTTAAACCAATAGTATCTTTTAGTCTTAAAACTAACAACTCCATAATTAAAGGTCATTGAACCACATTAATCATATTCATCTGAAGACATTCTCATCCAGAGTATAAAATATCTTCAGAGAAATAAGCAAAACAGCATATGAAACCACCACCTTGGAAAAAACAAAAGAGGGGTCGACTTTAGGATAAGTCGACCCCTCAATAAATAAAGTATATCGAAATTACTTGACGATCACTTTACGGCTAAAGGTTCCTTTATCACCGGTAACCACCATGAAATAGATACCTGCTGATAGGTTTCTAACATTAACTGTTGTTTCATAATGGCCACTGTAATTGGCAACATTCTCAGTAAATAAAGTCTTACCAGTCAAATCAACCAGCTTCAGTTGGAAATTCTGGTTGTTATCAACATCAAAGTCAACATATAAGTTATCACTTACAGGATTAGGCCATAAGCGGAAATTGCTTAGAAGGTCACGGGACTCGATTCCAACATTAAGAATTTCATAATTAAGTTCCCACCCATTTCCACGAACGTTATCATTAGTTTGGAACATCAGAGTAGCTTTACTACTAGGAATGACAACAGGAGCAGGAGGAGTTGAATATGAACCACTGAGAGTAGTAATTAACTGATTACCTGCTGCCGCATTCATAACTTTCAGAATATCTTTATCAGCTTCGGTATCGAAATAGTTAAAAGTAAGAGTAATCTGAGAGGCATAAGGCACACTAATCTTAAACATACAGGTAGTTTTATCTTTATAGTAGAAGGTACCAGACCCATCACTAATTACACCAGTAGGTTCTGTAAAGGTCTTTGATGAGGTACACCAAGTAGGCTCAACTGCTGAATACTCACAGAGCCAACCATTGGCTTCACCAGAACCATCAGTAGTAAACACCATAAAGACCTTATTTGAAGTAGAAGTTATTGAGGCAGGCACATTGGCTGCATCGTAGGTTCCAATCAAGGTAGCATTAGCATCAACACCATCATAGATCTTTAGGACATCACCAGTACCAAGGTCAAAACGATTGAAGTTCAAATTAATTTTGGTTACTGAGTCATAAGCAGTCTGAGGATTGATTAAAAACGTAGTTGTTTTGTTAGCTAAGTAATTAGCAACAGGCCCACTACCATCTTCAATAGTACCTTCCATATTAGTATATTCATTTGATTCTGGAGCAGATGTTGGATACTCCCCATTAGGGCTAATTTGATAAACCATAGCCTGACTATTAAAGAAACCACCCACATCATTAATAGAGTAATATCCATTGCCTGAGCCGCTCCATCCAAAGTTAAAATAGAATAGCGTTGGCGAATCATCATTGTAACCAGTGCAAACGAAAGCATGACCACCATTATCAACATCACGACCACTATAGTAAACTACTTTCTTTTGATCCAAATCACCTTTAACTAAATTTTCCCATGTAGTTTGTGCTACACCGGTTCTCTCTTTATAAGTAGCAGAACCATAACGGAAATTTGATTTTAAAGCTGATGGTACATTATATGAAAACGCACCAGAACCATCGGGAGCATAGCCCATACGAACAGAGATACCAGCATGAGATTGTAGCTGAGCATCATAGAAGTTATACTTACTATCTGAGTTATGAACCATACCGTCAAAATGATAATCAGTAGTTCCATAGTTTGCAGAAAGAGTACCATAACCAGAAGCATAGTAACTTGACTGACCTTGTCCGGTAGCAGGCCAACGCCAGTAGAACATTACCTGACTCATTGCTGTTGCAACACAACCAGCGTAAACGTGACCACCTGGACCAGCAGGATCTTCAGGACATAGATAATTGTAGGGATCGTCTTGATTCCATGTTGAGATCATTAGGTTACTAACCCCTTTAGAACCATTTTTGGGATAAGTAGCTGCACGGTTACTCTTTAAAGCATTCCATGCCTGACTAATTTCTGAAGTAGCGTCAGCAGGATTAGCCCTTAGATAATCAACCATCGATTTATAGGTATTTAACAGATAGTTAAAACCATCCGGCATCTTACCTTCAACATACTTTCCATGCAAGGAGTATCCCATAACTGGGTTGTATGTATCTTCAGCTGAAATGATCACAAAACCACCGTCAGCAAAATTAAAGATATAGCAACTAGTTCCAGATTGACCCTGAATTACAAATTCTTCGTCAATGGCATTGCTTCTGTTATCAGTTATTGACTTTGCACTGTAATAGTTTTGCCCTGCCTTACGAGCAGTTGCAATATCAACATTACCGGCAAAGGTGCTAAAACTGAAACCTAATAGGACTAAAAGAAGTAAAAGTCTCTGTTTCTTCATAGCAAAAGGTACATTTATAAATAATAGAATAGAAATCAATAGTTATTCAGACACATACATTACCTAAGTCTAACAACCTGGCAGGTCATTAGCCGTTTATTTGACATAAAACAAAATCAGTGCTTAATATTGATCTGTTTAGAAATAATACTCGCAAAAATAATAAACTAAATTGATCAAACGCAAGTTAACGGATTGTTAATTGCTAGCTTTTTTCACTCTTTACTATGCTATTTAACCAAAAAAGAGGGGCAAACCGTCTTAAAACCTTAAAATTGATACTTAAGACCTGCTTTCGATCGAATATCGGTCCTCTTTATAGTTGCAGGTTGTTTGCTATCGACTCTTGTCATTGCAGACAAAGTAAACGACCAGTGTTTTGTGATTTCAGAGGAGAGAGTTGCTTCAGCCAAGATTCTGTAATCATCAAAATCATTAATCTCAGGTTGATAATAGATTGTTAACAACACCGATGCCTTTCCATTCAAACTAATTTGCGAGGTGAGATAGCTATTTATTCGAAAATCCAAATTCCTTGCCCTGTGATGATCTTCAGTTGTAACATTCAACTTTTCATACTCAACCATAGACCCAATACCAGCTGAAATCTTATACTTCTCTTTTGGAATTATAGTATACCTGTAAGAAAGACCATATACAGTCCGCAATTGCAATAACAGATCGGCATCATAGTTTATCTGCATAAAGTACTCCAACTGTCTTGTTGTTGTCAAAGGGAAAATATGCCTGTAATGGAGTAAACCCAGATCAGAGAATGGCTCTTTATCGTCCAAACCATACTCTAGGTTATAAAAGATCAACACATAGCTTGAGTCCAAGTCTACCTGAAAAAGGCCAAAACTATTAATTCTCTGATAATCATTATTCCCTTTGTCGTACTGCAAACTTAGATTCACTTCTCCACCAAATGAAACCGTATCATTCGTTTTTGCCCTAAGCTTCTCAATATTCACCTGACCTAATCCATTAACTGTCACAACCAACAAAAAAACACTAATGAACCAACACCGGATATTCATATATCTGTAGTTTGTTACAATTTACTACTAAAGATTCTTAGTGTTAAATTTAGCAACATTCTATCCTTAATGGTAAATACCCTACCACTTACACCCCACATTTTTTATTGATAGAAAGAAACCAACTTAAATTTTAACTCTAATGCCTAATTCTATCATCATTTATAGGCTTAACATATAGCCCAACAATTCTAAAAAATCCTTTCTTTCCAATCAAGCGCTGCCAAAAAGATTGTGAAATCCTCACTTGAAGAGTCCTAACATCGATATTACATTCAGGTGTAAAGCTTACTCTCAAAAGGTCATTGATCCTATTAAACGAGCAACTACCTTTAATTTGTTTACCATCTGAATAAAAACTTACTCTTTCAACATCCACTTCATCTTTCCCAATTTGGAAATAGAGATCCATCCCTTTAAAGGGTTTTAATGTAGCACGATCAAGCCTTAAGGTTATCTCCTTCTCAAACAAACAGGCAGACACCTGATTTTCAAATAAAAAAGCTGAATCACACAACACTAGATTTAATAGCTCAACTCTACTCAGTAGAGATTTTGTTATCCCCTCATTTTCCTCAACAAGAATCGGATTTGCTTCACATTCTATAGACATGATATCATTTGACCTATCCAGTTGGATTTTTGAATATCCCTGACAGGTACCATCATCTAACCGCACTCTTGCGTATACAATAGTTGATTTTGAAATTAACAATGGTCTGGTATACCTTCGAAATACCGGCATTCCATCTTCAGCCAATGCATATTCAATAACCCCATTATCTAAGCTATTTTCCATCCTAAGTTCCATGCTTCTACTAAAGACTAATCTATTCTCTACAACCCTGTTGAATGCAAAAAAACTGACAGATGGGAGATTTCGTTTAATACTACCCTCAAAAGAGATAGTATAAGTTTCATTTAGTTCAACAAAAGAGGGGATTATAACATACAATCCATAAATTGAATCTAATAAATAGCCTGCCTCGCCACAACAAGCCAAGACAAAAGAGGGATTTTTAACCGGGACAACATTGGGCAACAATAATGTATCACCAGGATTGGCTTTGACAAAGATCGTCTTACCAAGACCCTCTTTAGCCGATTCAATTTTCGCAGATACTCCTTTATGACCTATCACCATAAAACCAGTATCAGACTGGGTAAGTGATTCAGTGGATACCAAAGTTCTATCAAAGCAATAACTACTCTCTAAGTCAAAAGCTGACAATGAAAACTGGAAACAAAAAAAGAGGAGAAGAGTCAATAATCTGCGAAAATCTCTCATATCCAAATCTTCTTAAAGAATTAGCCTGTTAATTTAGTTGTAATTATTTCATCAAACTGTCTTCCAAGTTGAATGATATAATCTCTCGATTCTGGACCAAGATTAAAAAGAATATCTAAAACTGACAAGTTCCCAACAAAACCATATTTCTCAGAGAAATTCTGGAAATAGGCAGGATACCTCAATGTGATCGGCTCATGAGTAAAGTCAGCTATAGATTTTGCGAATGTAGACACAATATCATTTTTGATTCCCGCTGGGGGGTGCTCAACGTTTTCTGAAAGCCCGGAAATCGGGACAGTGAGCTCTGGAATAACAAGAAATTTTCTTAAATCAAAACTCTCTGAATAGGGTCTCCAATCTTCAGTCGTTCCAATCTCTAAATTGAGTTTGAACTTTTTAACAAAGAACTGATTCGATCTCAACGCCAGATCAACCAGTGAAATAACCTGATTAACCGGAAAAAGAGCTCTCAATTCATCAATATAATGGATAAAATAGGCCGAATTGGAATAGGCTGATTCAATTGCCCGCAGATGAACACGAGACCAAGGCTCATTACCCGTAAAGACCTCTTCGGTTCTAGTTTTATTACCATTAGATTTAGTAACCGGAATAGAGCACTTCAAAGTACCGTTTGCTGTGGCGATATAGTAATGGTTCCTGATAGTCTGTTTGGGATAAGTCTCCTTAACCTCCAGCTTAATATGGGTAAAGAGAGAGGCAACCGCTAACCAAGAAATTGGGGGTAAAACAGCCAAAGGAAAAATAGACGATCCTGATTCTAGATTCATAACGCAAAAATAACAAGAAGAAACCATCACAACAATTATCACAAGACACAAAAAAGCCTATAAGAATTCTCTTATAGGCTCATCTTTTAAATATTAAGGACTTATAGCTTGGCAGTAATACCTACAACAGTTCTATAAGTATTAAACCTCACATCATCAAATCCCTCATAGGTGGAATTACGTATAAAAAATTGTGCATCAAGATCAAAGCTAAGACTTTCGGTAATTGGATATCGCAAACCCGCTTCAATTAATTGAACCATGGTATTACCCGGAATACCTTGAACATCTAAATAATGAAGATCAATATTTTCATTATTATAATCCTTTGCCTCCTTAGTTACTCTCGTAAAGATCTTCATCAAATTGTAATTAAGTTTGATGATGACATTTCTTTTAAGATTAATATCGGTAGAGAGTTTAAGTTGATAGCCACTTCCCAAAGAGTAATCTCTTTCAATCACGGTGTAATAATCGGAATAAGCAGCTCCTAACAGAACTGCGTTTGCATGAACTGACGACTCGACAAACAACCCGTCATTAGATTTTGGGAAACGGTAAATCATACCTAAACCAACTACAGCTGCACCTCCCATTCTTACAGGAACACTTTCCGGTTCGTCTTTAATGGTATCAGTGGTGATATAATCAAAATGCTGAAAAACACCTACCACCATCTTGTGCCCTTTCTTGGGCTCAAATCGTTTACCCCAAATCATACCAATCAACCCAACATTGCCAATCCCTGATTGTCCTCCTATATTAATATCCCCGCGGAACTGGAAGTAATCATAGGGATAATGATTATCATTCTCAACTGGGTCGCCCAGTTGCAAACCAACTCTTGCATATAGATTTGTAACACCTCTAAAAAGCTTATTATCGGCAGCATAATAGGCACTACCAATAGAGATCCACCCTTTCAAAAGTTCTCGTTCATTTGACTCATAAGCATCTACGATTGGCTTCACACGAAACATATCACCTCGGATCATACGATTTAATCCATTCATTGGACTAACAGCAGTAACCGCAAGTTCATGCCAAACTCTGGGCCAACCACGGCGACTATTATCCACCAACATCATCGAAAGTCTATAAGTCATTTCACCAAGCGCAATACCACCAACAGTAGTTGCTAACAGGTCATTCATACTAGGAGGCTCATTCTCCATAAAAAGTTCCCACATTAAACTGCCACCAAAAGCATAAGCAGAGGCCCAGCCAAAGCCTACGTCATTGGCTCTTGCAGTATTAAAATAGAGACCACCATGGTAAGGATGAGAAAAGAGGTTAGTTGAGAATTTATCATTATCCCAAACAAAGCCGGTCTTAAAATTATGTTTAATAGTTGACCAATCAATTTTAGCAAAGTCAGCTCCCATCACATAATTATTAAAACTCCATACGCCAATATTAAGACCGAAAGTCTCAACGGCTGCTCTCACCGGTCTATGAGGTGGCTCTTTTAACCATCTCAATGTATCAGGGCGTTGCCCGAATGATATCCCTACAATTAACAAGAATTGTAATAAAAGAATCTCTTTCTTCATGTCGGCATTTTAAAATAGAAATAGTCCAACTTCAAACATCGCATCAGATGAAAAATTCTTACTCTTATAACTATCGGCAATCCAATAATAGCCTCCAGTAACAAAGATAGAGAGCCTTCTCATGATCTTTTTCTCAATATTTGCCCGAAGCTGCATAGAGTAAGTATTATCATAATCTTCAGTTAGCTTATTATAGGAGGTAATATGCGCTAAACCTAAATCAGCACTCAGGTCAACTACTTTAAGATCTTTTCGCCAACCATACCGATAGCCTATTCCTCCTGAGAAGTCATCATCAAGCCCTTTAATTGGGGATCCTACATATAGAATTGAATAATGATTATCAGTTAAAAATCTGGCTCCTGAAATCCCGGTCATCAAATTTCCACCACCTACTATCCACTGAATACGAGTTCTATTTTTAACATTGACGAGGCCTATCTGTAAACCGTCTTCACTATCCAGAACATTCAGAAACCCAATTTGAACTCCCGTAGAATAGACCCCATAATTCAAAAACCCAATCTGGACTCCACTAAGATGGCCTGTAAAATTCATTGCCGATAGTTGAAGACCATTTAGAGTATCTAAAGCCACGTTGACTGCTCCTGAAAGTTGGCACCCTTTAACGTTACCTGAGACAACATTCATTGTGGCTAATTCAACACCCTTAAAATCACCACCGACAAGATTAATACCAGCAGTACTCTGAAGACCGGTCATATCTGCTATCTGGCTATTTAAAACACTGGATAACTGAACGCCTGTTACTTGTCCAAATGAAAGGTTACCTACTATACTCCAAAGTAAACCTTTCCCATTACCACTATTAATGTTTGGGCCTAGTGAGAATTGAGCACCCTTAAAGTCACCCTTATTATAGCTCAATAGGCCTGTAAAACTTATACCTTTCATCTCTTGAGTGAAAGTCTGAATACCCAACCCAAAAGAGATTCCTCTTAGAGAACCAATTTTCCCATGTAAAAGAGAAAGGTTAACATTAACCATCGAGGTAGTATCTTGTACAATACTTAGAGGTGAAAGTAATGATAGGTTAAGAAAATGATCTTGAGCTTTTAAAAGCCCATGACAAAACAATCCTATCAATACAAATATTGTTAAAACTTTGTTTCTCATAACCTGTGTATAATCAAAGAATATGAATCTATCTCCAACCACCCCCGAGAGCCTTATAGAGGCCTATAACAGCACTTAGTTGCTTAGCCTTAATACTACTTGCCTGCAATTCAGATTCAAGAAGATTTTGCTCAGCAATTAAGACCTCCGTATAATCGGTGTATCCAGCGGTATAACGAGCTCTGGAGAGCTCGAGGGCTTTCTTTGAGTACTCAGCCTGTGCCGTTCTTGCTTTCGACTCTCGGTCATAAGTCTCAATGGCAGTTAAAGCATTTTCAACATCGGCTAAGGCATTCAACCAGGTCTTAACATAAGTCTCAGCAGCAATTTCAGCCTCCTTCTTTTGATATTCAACTCGTTTACGATTCTTCCCAAATTCAAATACAGGACCAAGCAGTGCACCTGTAAAAGAGGAGTAGTCACTTCCTGACTTAAAAAGAGAAGAGAGCTCTAAACTTGAAAAACCAAGGGCGCCTGTTAGGTTAATGGTTGGTAGTCGTAATGCTTGAGCTACACCAATCTGAGCATATTGAGCTTGAAGAGTGAAAGCTGCCTGTCTGACATCCGGGCGGTTCTCAACGAGATCAGATGGCAAGCCAACGGGAATTACAACCTTAACTCCCTGTTCTGTATTCTTTAGTCCTCGCATTAACCTTGAAGGAATCCCTCCCATTAGAATATTCAGACTCCTTTCAACCGCTGCAAGTTCCCTATCAATTGAGGCGAGTGTTGCCTTAGAGAGTTCCAACTGTTGAGCCGCTTGTAACATATCCAGCTCTGCGGTCTCACCTCCCAGAAACCTCGATCTGATCATTTCATAATACTCAGTTCGAAGTCTTATCGTATTACTGACAATTTCCTTACGATTATCTAAATCACGAAGCTGAAAATACAACACCGCAACATTAGAAGCAACATTGGTCAGAATAAGATTTCTGCCCTCTTCACCTGCCAGCATTTGATTATAGGCCGATTTTTTAGCGTATTTTAATCTCCCCCAAAAATCAATCTCCCAACTCAAAGTACCAACAGCCTGAAAAAGATCTGAAGAGGGATCATTTAATGAAGCAGCAGCTTTATATCCTATGGAAGGTAATTGATTTGACTTTGACAAAGAATAATTCAATCCAGCTTGCTCTAATCGCAGACGAGCAATCTTTAGATCGCTATTGCTTTCTAGGGCAGTTTTAACATACCTATTCAGTATGCTATCTCCAAATAACTGAAACCAAGTGATATTAGCTATAGAGTCAGAAACACCCTTATCAGCTATAACAGTTGCATAAGATTCAGGTTTCGGAAGTTCAGGAAGGTTATACTTTGAACCTACCAAACAGGAATTTAGCATCAATGGCATCAGTAACCAGAGCAATGGTATTGATCTGAAAGCCTTAATATTTCTATTATTCATCGGTCTTACTTATTTCTTTCTTTTTTCCCAAACGCTCAATAAAAACATACAGAGCAGGTATTAAAACGACTCCTAAGACAGTCGCTACCAGCATTCCGCTAAATACAGTCATGCCCATAACTTTACGTGATTCAGCACCCGCTCCAGAAGCTGTTAGCAGAGGTACTACCCCAAGAATGAAGGCAAATGCAGTCATAAGAATGGGCCTAAATCTCAACTTAGCAGAGTACATGGCCGAATCTAACAGACTCATCCCCTCTTCATGTTTCATCTTAGCAAACTCTACGATTAAGATGGCATTTTTAGCAGCTAATCCTAGTAGAAGCACCAAGCCAATCTGGGCAAAAATATTATTCAGGTAGCCTTCACTCCCAAACCTTGCCAAGAACAGACCTAAAAACGCCCCTAGCAATGCAAAAGGGGTACCTAATAAAACGCTGAAGGGTAACTTCCAACTTTCATATTGAGCAGCTAAGATCAAGAACACAAAAATCAGAGCCATCATAAAGACACTTGCAGCTGAGCCACCTGCTTTTCTCTCCTGGTAAGACATATTAGCCCATTCATAACCCATATCCTGAGGAAGAACCTGTTTTGCAACCTCTTCAAGAGCATTCAATGCATCCTCTGAAGTATAACCTTTTGCAGGAATCCCACTTAATTCAGCCGAGCGATAGAGATTAAACCTGTTAGTGAACTCAGGGCCACTGATTTTTTGAGCAGAAACCACCGTAGTAAGTGGAAACATCTCGCCTTTATTACTTCTAACGTAGATATTGGTCAGATCATCAGGAGAGACCCTATAAATACCGTCACTTTGTATAAAGACCTTATACTGTCTACCATATTTATTGAAGTCATTAATGTATTGACCTCCGAGGAACGCCCCAATCGTTGAAGAGATCTGAGAGGTACTAATTCCAAGCTTCATTGCTTTTTCTCTGTCAATATCAAGTTTAACTTGAGGTGAAGCCGCATTAAACAAGGTAGATACGCGACCAATTTCGGGTCTCTGGCTTGCGGCTGCAAGGAATTTATAGGCATTCATTTGCAGATATTGAGGAGTATTACCACCTCTATCCTGAAGCATCATTGTAAATCCGGCACCAGTACCAAGTCCTGATACAGGGGGCGGTCCAAAAGCATATACTGTTGCATCAGGAATTGCAAAAGCAAACATTCCATTAAGCTTTTGAACCAGCTGAGCTACTGTCTGCTCCCTGTTACTCCATTCTTTTGTTGAGACAAAGAAGAAGGCAGCATTTGATTGAATGGCATTAGAAAGTAGGCTAAAGCCCATAATACCACTATATGAATCAAGATCTTTTTCTTTAGAGAGAACCGCTTCCACTTTGCGGCAAACCACATCGGTTCGTTGAAGAGAAGAAGCATCCGGCAACATCACACTGACCATAAAAAAGCCTTGATCTTCTTCAGGAACAAAGCCTGATGGAACTTTCAAACCTAAAAGCACGGCTCCGCCACTAATAATAAGAATAGCAATCACCAATCTAACCGTTTTACGGGCAAAGTATCCGGCCATTCCGGTATACCCGCCTGTTACCTTATCAAAAACAATGTTAAACTTTGCAAAGAACCAGGCTAATGGCCCCTTTTGTTCACTAACAGGTTTAGTGGGCTTTAATAACATTGCACTTAGTGCAGGACTTAACGTTAAGGCATTCAACGCTGAGAAAGCAACTGAAACGGCAATAGTAATAGCGAATTGTTTATAGAACTGGCCTGTAATACCAGGTGTAAATGCAACAGGGACAAAAACGGCTATTAGAATCAATGCTATCGCAATTACCGGCCCTGACACCTCTTTCATTGCCTGAATAGTGGCTTCACGAGGTGATTTCCCATGTTCAATATGATGCATAACAGCTTCAACCACAACAATAGCATCATCAACTACAATACCAATGGCTAAAACCAACCCTAACAAAGAGAGCACATTGACTGAAAAACCAAGAAGAGGAAAAACCGCAATAGCTCCGATTAATGAAACAGGAACAGTCAGGAGAGGAATTAAAGTTGCACGCCAATTCTGCAAGAAGATAAAGACAACCACAATTACTAGAAACACCGCCTCCAGTAGAGTATGCACAATCTCATCTATACCTGCGGTAATAGCTAAGGTAGTGTCAAGGCTGACCGTTTGAGAGAGACCTTCAGGGAAATCCTGTTCTAACTCTTTCAGCTTCGCCTTCACAGATTCAGCAACCTGTAACGCATTACTACCCGGTATCTGGAATATCCCTATCAATGCCGTTGGATCACCGTTACGCCTACTAAATGAAAAATAATTATCAGCGCCCATTTTGACACGGGCTACATCCTTAAGACGAATTGTTGCAGCTTCACTATTACTCTTAAGAATGATATTGCCAAACTCCTCTTCAGATACCAACCGATCTTGTAACATGACTGAGTAGGTAAATGCCGTGCCTTTGGGGGAAGGCTCAGCTCCAAATTTTCCTCCAGGAGCTATAGCATTCTGGTCATTCAGCGCACTACGGATATCATCAACAGTGACTCCTAATTTCGCCATCATATCTGGTTTAAGCCAAATTCTCATAGCATATTCAGCTCCACCATACAAAGAAATCTCACCAACACCAGGAACACGACTTAGGATATCGACCATATTGATGTTGGCATAATTACTTAGAAACTCTGCATCATAAAGCGGATTTGATGAGTTTAACGAAACGATTAAAAGAGGAAAAGCATTTGACTTTTTTATCTGAATACCTGTCTGTTTAATTACTGACGGCATAAAAGGCTCAGCCTGCTTTACTCTATTCTGAGTTAGCATATTTGCATTATCGAGATCAGTACCTACATCAAACGTCACAGCAAGACTCATCTTACCATCAGAAGTATTGGTACTCCGCATGTAAATCATATTCTCAATACCGTTCATCTTTTGTTCTATAGGTGTTGCGACGGCTTGCTCAACACTAACCGCACTTGCACCTGAAAAATTCGCAGTGATATTGATAGAAGGTGGCGTAATATTCGGATACTGTTCAACTGGGACACTGTTTAAAGCAAACAATCCGAGCAGAACGATTAAGATGGATATTACCATGGCCACTATTGGCCTACGAATAAAAAATTCTCCCATTGTCGTCTCTTTTTAGATTATTTACCCTTCTCTAGAGATGGCGAAGTAGCACCAACTGACCATTCAACTGGCTCAGGAGTGATAAACATTCCATTTCGAATAATCATTGATCCACCCATAATCACCTTGTCAGCTAACTCAAGACCTGATTCAATTATATACGCATTAGAATATACTGAAGCTGGTTTTACAGGCTTTTGGACAACTTTATTACTATCACCAACCACCTGAATCAGATAGTTGCCTTGCATCTCAGTAACACTTGCTAAAGGAACTAGCATCGCGCCTGATTGAATACCAATCTCAAAATTAATCTTCCCATACATACCACTTTTGAGAAACCGATCAGGGTTTGGGAAAATGGCCTCCATTAGAAGTGCACCTGTAGTTGGGTCAATCTGTCTATCAGCAAAATGAAACTTCCCCTTATGCGGATAGGTACTACCATCTGATAAAGTTAAAGTCATATCTGTAGCAAGTTTTCTCTCTTTTTCCTTTGCATCTTCAGCTAAACTAATAAACTTCAAATAATCCTTCTCAGATACGGCAAACCGGAACTTAACCACATCAGTCTGAGAAATCGTATTTAATACCTTACTAGACATCATGCCGACATACGCTCCAACCTGCACTTGAGAAATGCCTATGACGCCATCTATAGGAGCAGTTATCCTTGTATAACCTAACTCCGTTTTCGCATTATTTTTTACTGCAAGCATAGCTTTAACTCTTGACTCATAAGCCTCAACCTGTGCTTGTGCTGACTGGAGATCTTTCTGGCTTACGGCATTAATCTTAGCTAATGGCTCAATTCTGGCAAGATCAGACTTAGCTTTAATTAAGTAAGTCTGTGCTTCGGCTAAATTTCCTTCAGCTTGATCAACTTTATTTTGATAGACAATTGGATCAATAGTGTATAACAGATCACCCTTTTTGACTCTACTACCCTCTTTAAAATGTATGCCAACAACCTGACCCTCTACCCTTGAAGCTACACCAACATCGGCATCGCTGTAAATCTGACCAGCAAAAGAAACCACCAGTGGGACATCCTGTTGGATTACATTTACCACCGGTACTTTTATTGCCGGCATCTGCTGTTGCTTTTTCCCGCCTGAGCATGAAACAAAAAAGATAACTACCGTAAATACCATTACGCTTTTCATCTTGGTTAATAATCTCATATAGTCAAAATTTTAAAAATTGTTATTATGCTACTTTACAGTACATAAAAGTCATATTCACATGACCTGTTTTTGATTGTTTTTCTAATATACAATAATCACAACCCTTTAGGGGATTTTTAATATTAATGCTAACAAAAGTGAAACTACCTTGTTTGATAGGGATAAATCAAGTGAACAGTGAAAAAAATAGTTATAATCGGGGGTGGATTTGCGGGACTGCAACTTGCAAAAAATTTAGCTTTATCAGATACAGAGATTACACTGATTGACAGGCTTAACCACCA
This sequence comes from Sphingobacteriia bacterium, assembly GCA_021286705.1. GTDB lineage: Bacteria > Bacteroidota > Bacteroidia > Bacteroidales > TTA-H9 > JAJTBW01. The sequence continues at coordinate 13,656 of JAJTBW010000009.1, read as the reverse complement.
TCAATTTCAACCTCTATTCTACCAGGTAGCAACATCCAGAATTGAGCCTTCGAGTATCTCTTTTCCTTTGCGCAAAATCTTTCAAAACTCTAAGAACATCCAAATCAGGATGGCCGATGTTTTTGAGATTGATCCCAACAATAAATGCCTTAAAACAGGGATAGGAGAGATTGAATACGACACTTTGGTTATAGCAACAGGTTGTAAAACCAATTTTTTTGGCAATAAAGAGATCGAGTCTAATGCATGGCCTCTTAAAACAACCTTTGAGTCAATAAACGTAAGGAACAAGATACTACTCAATTTCGAGGATGTATTTAATCAGATGGAACGAAACCCTGATTCGCTTTTTAATATAGTCATAGTTGGGGCAGGTCCTACAGGTGTTGAATTGGCAGGAGCCTTTGCTGAAACAAAAATCAATATTCTCCCCAAAGATTATCCTGACTACGATTTCACAAAACTGAAAATCATCCTTATTGAAGGAGGGAACTCTCCTCTTGGAAACATGAGTGAGAATGCCAGAACTAAGTCAGCAGTATATCTTAAACAGTTAGGTGTAGATCTAATCACCGGAACATTTGTTACTTCCTATAATGGTTCATTGGTCAAACTGAGCAATGGTCAAGAACTTCAATCAAAGAGCGTAATCTGGGCCGCTGGAGTTACAGGGAATATAATTCCGGGTCTCTCTTCAGAGGTTGTAACTAAAAACAACAGAATTAAAGTTGATAGATTTAACAAAGTTGAAGGATATTCAGACATCTATGCGATTGGGGACATCGCTTTAATGACAACTCCAAATTACCCACAAGGCCATCCACAAGTTGCAAACGTGGCTATTAACCAAGCTAAAAATCTCGCAAAAAACCTTAATGCTATCTCTTTAGGCAAACCGCAAAAAGAGTACGAATACAAAGATCTGGGATCTATGGCCACCGTTGGCAAACATAAAGCAGTAGTTGATCTTCCAAAAATAAAATTCTCAGGAACACTTGCTTGGCTAATCTGGATGTTCCTTCACCTTATGCTAATCCTCAGTGTAAAAAATAAACTGATCATTTTTATTAACTGGGCTTGGAGTTATATGACATCTGATTCATCGTTAAGACTTATTCTTTCAAATGACCGCCCAGGTGTAAAGAAAAACGATTCGGCATTTTAAAGGGGTTAAACCGCAAAAATCAGCTCCAAACTACCCTCCGAAGAGAAAAAAGTGAAAATATTTATAAAAAAATGATGTCGGATAGTGTGCATATGATAATTTAACCGTATCATTGCACACTTTTTCGGATGAATCGCTTGAAGTATTGGCCCCAGAAGACAAGCTGAACGGAGGTAATTCACTGATGAATAAACAAAATACAACTTTTTCTCCCTCAAAAGACAATAAGTTGTAAAACGCATCTCTTAAGAAACTACATTTGTAGCTATATTATCATTCATTAACAAACATTCATTATGAATATTTTCGTTGGAAGTCTTCCATACAGTATCGTAGAGGCAGATCTCAGGGAGTTCTTTGAAGCTTACGGTGAAGTTTCAGCAGCCCGTATTATCACCGACAAGTTCACCCGTCGCAGTAAAGGTTTTGGCTTCGTAGAAATGCCCGATGATGAGAGCGCTCTAAAAGCTATTGAAGAACTCAACGGCGCTGAAGTTAACGGACGTACTATCGTTGTTAACAAATCTGAAGAAAGAAGAGAAAGCACAGGTCCTCGCAGAACCGGCGGTTTCAACCGTGGTGGTGGCGAACATCATAGCGGTGGTTTCAACCGTGGTGGTGGTAGTGGCGATCGCAGACCCAGATACTAATTCGATTCTTAAATCGTGCAACATAGAGGGTACCCCTAACTGGGGTACCCTCTTTCTTTTGTATTGCTATTATCTCCACTATCATACCATGTCCAATCCTGGACACCCTCTTTTTCCTATCTTTGCATATTATTCGTTATAAAATGGACAACCGTCGCTCTAAACCTCAAATCAAACCTTCGACATCCTTTGACATTAACACCGAAGGTGAATTACTATCCTCTTTAGTCAATCTGATGCCCGAAAAAGGGCGTCCCCTACTTAAAAAGGTCCTTGCCGGTCGTCAAATTACGGTTAATGGCAACATTGTGACCTCCTTTAACTTTATTCTGAAAGCTAACGATAAAGTAGTTATCGACTGGAATAAACAAGCCCCAAAACCTTACTTCAACGAATTTAAGATCATCTTTGAAGATGACGCGATAATTGTTATTAATAAAAATGCCGGGCTCCTCTCTATCGCCACTAACAAAGAGAGAGAAAAAACAGCCTACTTCATTCTTCGTGATTACATCAAAAACACACAACCTGACAAAGGACTCTACATTGTGCATCGTCTTGATCGTGACACATCAGGACTTATGCTCTTTGCAAAAAACGAAGCAATCAGAGAGAAACTTCAACGAAACTGGGATCATACTGCTATAAACCGTAAATACGTGGCACTAACCGAAGGAGTCCCTGATCCTCCTCAAGACACTATTAAAACTTACCTAGAAGAAGATAAGGCCTTTAAAATGAATATCTCTAATAATCCTATCAAAGGACAATTGGCTGTATCTCACTACAAAACACTGAAGTCTGACCGAAAGTATGCTCTACTTGAAGTTACTCTCGAAACAGGAAAGAAAAACCAAATCAGAGCCCACCTCGCCAGTATAGGTCATCCTATTGCGGGTGACAAAAAGTATGGAGCCCGATCAAACCCATTGAAACGCCTTGGTTTACACGCTCAAACGCTCTCGTTCCCCCATCCTGTCTCAAATCAAACAATGAACTTCGATACCTCCGTACCCATCAGCTTCTATAAGATAATTAGAAAAGAATCTGATTATACCAATGAATAAGTCCCGGATATTCTACAATTCTCCACTTCTTACTTTACTGTTTGTCCTCCTTATAACCCTCTTCTTCTCCTCAAATATTCAATGGGGTAAAGACAAACAACACCTTGGAATCCTTGAAGCTGATGCTCGTGGTTATTATGCTTGGCTTCCAGCGGTTTTTGTATACCACGACTTAAATTTTGCTTTCACTTCTAAAATTGAAGGAGAAAAATATGATTCCGCTTTCTATTATGAATACCGAACCGGATCTCCAGATGGCAAAATAATCAATAAGTATTATGTCGGCACAGCGGTTATGCAACTGCCCTTCTTTTTAATGGCTCATTATACAGCCAATCTCCTTGGATACGATAATGATGGCTATTCAAAACCCTACTTTATTCTTATTAATCTTGCAGGAATATTCTACTTGATACTTGGCCTCTACTTCTTAAAACAAACATTAGAGCTTTATCAAATTACACCTCTCAATATTAGTTTAATCCTGCTTGCAATAACATTCTCAACCAATTTACTCTACTACGCTGCCGTAGAGCCTGGCACTTCTCATATCTACTCCTTTTCACTCTTCTCCGCCTTTATCTTTCTTATTAAACGCCTTCTTACCTCATTTAAGCTCTCTTTACTTATAACAACCTCTGTAATATTTGGACTCATCTGTCTTATAAGACCCATAAACGCAATTCTGATCTTATCAATACCATTCCTCTCAAACGACTTTAATCAGCTAAATGATCTTCTTTCTAAATTTCTTGAAAGATATAGATGGGTTGTTCCAAGTCTAATCTTTTTATCTATCTGCTCCATCCAACTTATACTCTATAAAATATCAACAGGTTATTGGTTTATTTATAGCTATGGATCAGAAGGCTTCAACTTTCTAAATCCTCACATGCTAGACTTCTTAATCAGTTACAAAAAAGGGCTATTCCTTTACACCCCAATTGCCATCTTACTCTTTAGCATTTCGTTTGAGGTTTATCGTAAAGACTACTATCATCTTTCTACTTTCTTCTCATTTTGGGTCATTACCATCTACTTTCTTTCATCCTGGTGGAACTGGTGGTATGGTGGCTCCTACTCAGTAAGAGTTCTTTTAGAGTTTCTTCCAATACTATTTATTCCACTTGCCCTCTTCTTAAACAAACCCACAACCCCCTTTTGGCGTTACACGACTTTAGCACTAATTGTTGCCTCTGTCGTTTTTTGTCAACTTCAGATATATCAATACCGACACCTCCTCATTCATTGGTCTGATATGAATCAGGAAAAATACTGGGATTTGTTTTTGAAATTTAGTGTTCTTTTCTAATGAGTTACACATTAAAAAGATTATTTCTAAACCCTTACTGCTCTTTCACCAGTACCTTACAAATGCCAGTCTTATGATGGAGGCTTTATAAGATGGATAATATTATAGTGTTTATTGGGCACTACAACGAAGAGGCAAAGAAGAAGCGATTGCGATTCTGTAAAGAGCTAATACAACAAAAAAACCGGCATTAAGCCGGTTTTAAAAAAATATCAGATTGTAGGACTATAAGCCCTCCTTTAAATTTGAGCCGGGTTTAAATCTTACAACTTTACGGGCATCAACTTTAATAGTCTCACCTGTTTTTGGGTTACGTGCAGTACGAGCTGAGCGTTCGGCTACTTGGAAAGAGCCAAATCCAGTTAAAGAGATGGTATCACCACCTTTTAGTGCGCCTTTCATTGCGTCAACGAGACTCTCCAAAGCAACTCTTGCTTCAGTTTTTGTAATGCCGGAGTTCACGGCCATTGCGTCAATCAAATCTTGTTTGTTCATCCTGCTATGGTTTTTTGAAAGTTAGGTTTAATCTCGGTTAGTTAACAAAGAAATTCTACTTATGTTGTGACTGTTGATATAGTTGCAATTATCAGTTTGTCCTTATAACAATCATTAATAGACTTTTAGGATTTGTTAATAACAATTAGTTTCTGTTTATGTTCTAAGTTTTTAGGTTAATCAGACAACTAGTTCCCCAATTAACCCATTTGTCTGTCAATGAAACTTTCATTGAATTGTAAATCTGTCTTCGTTGTCAAAGTGTCTTATGTTGCTTAAACAACTCATGATGGTCTTTTCATACGCTAAATTAATATCTCGAGCATGAGTTTGTGGCAATTTTAGCAATTTTTTTTTAAGTACGACAAAGATTCATAGTTTTTTTTTGGTTATCATTTTACCTTTATCTATGTTTAACTTTATATAAATCGCACCATATATATATCTAACAATCTATTATCTAAACACATACACTAATTAACTACAGTGAAAATTCAACTACATGAGTACTTAAATATTTTCAGGGAAGCATTAGATCAATTAATTAGAACTGAAACTCACCGCACGGGTGTTTTTCTTTTTTAGCCCTGCAATATCCCTTGAGCCATGCCATCCTCACTGAAAAGTATATATCCATACCGTAAACATCCCCTAATCCTAGCATTGTGCCCAACTTATCTGTTCCAATTGTGAAACTATACAACCGTAAAGACAGACCTATTCTAGGAGTCCTCCAATCATAAAGCACAATAGGGAGATTTGCTTCAAAAGCTCTGGTCTCATATCTGGGCGTAAAAGAGAGATAGGATTCTCTAGGCACCCGATACCCTCCGAAAATTGGCAAGTCCTGTACCAATAAGGTATTAAAGTAATAATTCGACTTGTAATGATAATCAAACTGTACGCTCAAAGCTGACGGCAGAAATGCTGTAAATGATGAGTCTGTAAGCGACTTGGTTGGATCGCCATAAAGTCGGCTACTTAACTCTCTTAAAGCATCATAGATATTTTCCGGCTTGAATTTGTTAAATTCCTCCCAGTAGTGGCCTTTACCAGTATAAGTATGTACATAAGCATTCTCATCAAAATGAACATATCCTAGATCAAGTAAAGAGATACCTAATCGATAATCATATGGAATAAACTGCCATGCACAAGCCGGACCATCATAAATTCTATTTACTTCCTTCTTTGTTTTAATAAAGGTTACTCCTAAATCAACGCTAAAACCAGATCCGGTGTAAGGGCCAGCATCGCTATCATACTCATTATTACGATAATTCAAAGGAGCAGAATAGGCCAACTTGCCTTTAATATTCTGAACATCAATTGTAGAGTCATTATATACTATATACTTTATATCATCAACAGAAACAAAGGCAGCTGCTGCCCCATAAATTCTTTTAACTGTCAATCCGGCATTGGTAATATTAAACTTTCGGTACTTAATCGTTTTAGCAAAATTGAATCCAATCTCACTCCAACTTAAGCCAGAAATCCGAATATCATAATCACGATACAATATATTCTGCTGAGGAGTATATGAAAGATCATAATACCCAAAATTTACCATCTCATAGGGAACCCTTCTTGCTGCCACTATCGTTCTGTGCGATAAAAAGAGCCCATATGATATATTGCGGTCAACATAGACAAAACCCGGTAACATTAAACGCTGATTCACGTAGGCCCTATGTAAAGCAGCCTCAGTATTAACAACTACAGGACGATCATAAGGGCCATACTTCGGCATTGTATACCCAGATTTTAGCAGATCATACCAAGCAAAACCATCGCCTGGGATCGCAACAGTCGTATTATCCACAAAAAGATCTAACCCTAACAGATTAACATCTAAGTATGCTTTCGAATGTAACGGTGCAGAAGGATTCAGCAAAGCAGAGTTATATGCCTGATAGTTGCTCTGGGTCATGCCTGGCATCTCCTGTGAAATAACAGTATTACAGGTAAAAAGAAATAAAAGTGCACAACAAAACCTTAACATACTCATTCATTTAATGTTACCCTTAAAAGAAATTTCTCTTGTTGATTATGGTCGTAAAAGACTCTGCCTCTAAAACCAGGCCTCCATTCTGCCTACTAGCCCAAAGATTAAAAGATTTGCTATATAAAAGACAACGAAAAAACGGTTAAGGTTGTTGTATAGATATGAAAAAAGCACCATTTAACGTCACAATGAGCTCTTAGGTTAAAGATTCAAAAATCAAAGAATAGGCTTCCGCTTGTCGCTACTAGCTGCTTGTTGCTTATCCTGACTTCGACACTTTCATTAGCCAGCGGCAAGTAGCCAGCAGCTAGTAGCTAATCTTTGAATTGACAATTTAACCGCCCCTCCCTTCCAAATTTCTCCTGCCAGCCCCAAATACTCATGCTTACAATTATCTGATATTCAGCACCCCTAAAGTTCCCCTCTTATATCCCTCTTATATCTCTCTTATGACGCTCTTATGTTCTCTTATGTTTTCTTATGTTCTCTTATGTCTCTCTATTCACATGGAATCATGTCCACAAACCACTTATTAACAACACCACTCAATTGGCATAAGACAAAATGACTTTAATCCAGTAAAAACAACTTAATCGGGCACTTGAAGAATCTCGACAAATTTGTAAAATCTGATAAAAAAATGGAAAACACTTGATTGTAGAGACTAAAGTGCATACTAAAGGCAATGACAACCGAGACATGTTAAAAGCTAAGACATTCACCTTGTTTAGCTATGATGATCTTTATATTCAAACTATTAAGAGCTTGTAGCTCAGCTAAAATCAACTCTCTCTCATAAACAGCAAGATTCTCACAAGAGATTGAATCGTAAGAAGAAGAACCTTGACTTGCCGCTTTTACCTTCAAGAGATTATCATTAGAAACTTTAACTCCTGTTGGCTTTATATGGGTGATTAATAAAGTAATATCTTTAAGAGCAGTGGTAACTTCGAGAGGATTTACCAATCTAGCTAGCCTAGAGAGTTCTTTAAAAATCAATACAGGAGTTAGATGTCCGTATAACTTTTCTGCTGCTCTATTATTTGAATAACTACACTCTATCAGAATAGCCTTTAACTCATCACTACGAATCAAAGGTGCTATTTTAGTCCACAAGAAAGTTAGATTATTACAACGTTCAATTGAATCAGCACCAGTGTCCCCTAAATACAATACAGCCCCTAAACGGCTTTTCAGGAGAAAAGCTGTAGATATGGTTCCACCATGACAAAGAGGGAATGAGGTAACTTGAAAACCAGAATTGGATATATCAAATGATGTAGTATCAGGAAGAGTTATAAGTTCGTATTTCCCTAAAGAGGGGCTAACTCCTTGGTTGGTAAAATTCGCCCAGATACGATTATTAAAAACAAACTCCGTCAGATCATTCAAAGTATTTTGGGATGCATAGATAGGCTTGGGACTGTCGTCAGGTGATGCGGCGATAAGTCCAATGATATGATCATAATGGGCATGAGAAATCAAATAGCAGGATATGCCATCTCGAAGCATATTCCATTCAGGTAATAGATTAGACTGACCAAAACTTGAAATGGGGAGACACCCTGATTGGTTAAGTCTTGAAAATCCATTGATAAGAGTACCAGCATCAAGGCAGATGTATTTCTGATCTGCACCAGGTCCGATTAGATAAGACGACAAATTTCCATCTATAATGCCACCGGCAGAACCATTTACAAGTATCTGAATTCGATCCTGCCCTGTTAATAACGAAAAATTGCAACACAGGAAAAGAAAAACAAAGAATCTACAAGTCTTAGCACAACGGATAAAAAGCAGTTTAACCATGATTAGCAAGAAATAATGTTGAAAAAAGTACGTTGTTTTGTGAATATCTTTACGTAAAGATATGGGCAAATGAAGTTACTTTTGCAGAAACTCATAATAACATAGAGCATTGCGTCGTACTTTTTTACTCATTTTCATACTCTTTGTCGGACTTTTTCCGGTAAGTGATCGGTTAGGAGGAATAAATTATCTACCTGTTAGATTATTGGCAACGGAACCAACCGTGTCACCTGTATCAGGGGATCAGTTGGTGGATGTCCAGCAGAGATTGGACAAAATCCTCACGAAATACAAATTTAACGGATCCATTATGGTGATGTATAAAGGTTATCCTTTGTACCGAAATGCTGTAGGTTTGGCCGATTTCACGAAAGGAGACTCTCTTGCGCCTAATTCACCATTTCAATTGGCTTCAGTAAGTAAATCATTTACTGCACTTGCGGTTATGATTCTACATGATCGTAATAAATTGAGTTTTGATGATACAGTGGTTCGCTACATCCCGGAGTTTCCATACAAAAATGTAACAATCAGACAGCTTCTTAATCACACAAGTGGTTTACCAAATTACCTTTATCTGGTTGAGAAATACTGGAAAAAAGATGAGCCTATCTCAAACAGAGAGATGATTGATCTTTTAGCCAAATACAAGCTTCCTGTCTATTTTAAAGCTGGTAGTCGATTTGATTATTCCAATACTGGATATGCGGTTCTAGCCTATCTGGTTGAAGAAGTTAGCGGAGTTCCTTTTCATACCTTCATGCAGAATCAAGTATTTCAACCTCTAGGAATGCACAACACATTCACATACGAACAGAGTATACTCGATACCTTGTCAATCAGGGTAAAGGGACATGTTCACAGTGGACGAAAGATGAGAGAATACCCTTATGACCCGGCAGATCAAGTTTTGGGAGATAAAAGCATATTCTCTACAGTTGAAGACTTGGCCTTGTATCAGAAGGCATGGGAGACAAATATTCTAGTCTCAGACACCACTCGCGAGCAAGCCTTTTGTAAAGCAGTAATCTCAGGAAACAAAGAAGTGAATTACGGTTTTGGCTGGAGATTTAAAGATATTGCAGGCAGAAAAGTTGTTTTCCACAACGGGTTATGGCATGGGTTTACAGCCACTATTACTCGATTTGTTGATGATGAATTCACAGTAATCATCCTCAATAACATGAACGCAAAGGTTGGCCAGATAGTCACCGATATTGCTCGTAATTTAAACGGGGTACTGCTCAGCTATGTTGATGAGCCAACCCCACCGCCTCCCACAAAAAAAAGGAGGGTCAGACATAGAAGATAATGGTCTAAAGGTTAATTCCAGATTAAGCAAAGGTTTTTTATTGGATTATTTCCTGTTTCCACAATGACGTATATCTTGAATACGCATTTTGAGAATTTTAAATATCTCTGTTAATCAATAAAGTCCTTATACATGTTTCTAAACCGATCAGTATATCAAGAAGGATATAAATGGGAGGTGAACTAAACCAGTCAAGATTTGTTATTTTTTCCAAATAAATCAGACCTGGTAACAAATACTCCCTGTTAAAAAAGCTGAATGTACTTTTTTAATATAGTATGCAAACGCAACGCAAAATTGTTACCTTTGTGTCAGTTCCATATTTTGCTATTTCCAAATTCTAACGTACATGGAAACTCAAATGAATAATGTTATCCTTGTCCCCACCGATTTTACTGAAGTGGCTGACAATGCAATTCATCAAGCTGTACAGGCAGCAAAATACTTTAAGTATAAGGTGGTTTTGTTGCATGTTATAGATAAAAACACAAAAACCGCCCTTAAGAAAGACAATCTCTCAGACACTTCTGTAGTTGATAAGCTACAAGCAATTGCTAACGAGATCAAGGGCAAAGATCAAGTTGAAGTTGAAGTTGTATCACGAGAAGGAAGTATTTTTACAACTATTGCTGAAGTAGCAAAAGAGGTAGGTGCTCGCCTGCTCTACATGGGAACTCATGGCAAAGTTGGCCTTGACCAGATGTTCCTTGGTAGTTATGCACTCAAGGTTGTCACCAGTTCTCCAGCTCCTGTCATCGTTGTTCAGAAAAGAAGTTTTGAGGCTGGCTACAGCAAGATCGTACTACCTATTACCAGCAATGCAGGACCATGGGAAAAGACGAAATGGGCGACCTATATCGCAAGTCGTTTCCAAGCTGAAATCATCATCTATCAACTCCCAGGGGAAGAAATTGCTGAGGCTGTCAGCACTATTACCGAACATTTCGTAAAAGCCGGAGTAAAATACACTGTTAGAACAGCTGATAAATCAGCCGATTTCAGCAAACAGGTAATTGATTATGCTACTGCTGTCAACGCTGATTTGATTATGATTATGACAAATCCCGAAAAGGGTCTTCCAACCTTTATTTTGGGGAGTTATGATGAAGATATGATCTTTAACACATCGCAGATCCCTGTTATGTGTATAAACCCAAGAGAACTAAATTGGACTAAGATTGTAGATTACTAGTCGTTTAGTTTTTTCAGGGTGCTAGATTAAAAGCACAAAAGAGGTCGGGATTATCCGGCCTCTTTTAATTTATGTCATTTTTTATTTCGTTTATTCATTAAACTGGTTTAACACTCTACGGTCAAATATCCTATATCCGAAAACATCGAAAGGAATGAAACTATCTAATTTATTGTTGGTAACCCTCACGATCATGATTCTTGGCTCAACTTCAATCACGGCTCAAGAACGATCAGTACCCCAAAGAGGAACGGGACAAGGAGGGAATAGAGGCAATTATGAGAAAATTGGAAAGATTACAGGTCGAATAATCGACTCTCAAACGGCTCAAGAAATGGAGTATTGTAATATTGCCATTTTAAGAAGCAAAGACTCCTCTCTTGTTGATGGAGGAATCACCGATGAAAAAGGAGTCTTTAAGCTTGAAAAGCTCCCCTTTGGTAGATTCTTCGTAAAGATTCACTTTATTGGGTATCCTACTAAAATCATAGACTCTGTCTTTATCTCGCCTAGGAATCCCGTATACGAGCTTGGAACCATCCGAATGAAACCTTCTTCCAAAACGCTTGAGGGAGTTGAAATCACAGGACAAAGAGCAGTTGCAGAGTATAACCTTGATAAAAAGGTTGTCAATGTTGACCAGAACATTGCTCTACAAGGGGGAACCGCAGTAGATGTAATGCAAACTATACCAGCTGTACAAGTCGATATTGATGGGAATGTTAGCATGAGAGGATCCTCAAATATTACTATCCTCATTGATGGTCGTCCTAGTAACCTTACCAGCCTGGATGAATTACCTGCATCAATGATCCAACGGGTCGAACTTATCACAAATCCATCTGCTAGGTATGACCCAGATGGAACTACCGGTATCATAAATATCGTATTAAGGAAACAGAAAAATGCCGGTATCAACGGGATGGTTCAGCTAAATGCAGGCACAAATGACCGATATAGTGGCTCCTTAAGCCTAAACTATAGAAAAAATAAGATCAATATATATGGTAATTACGACGCCCGCAAATTCACCCATGACGGTACAAGTAATGGCTCGCGTACCTCTATAATCCGTGATACCGCATCATACTTAGATCATGATGGTTTTTCAAACTCGTCCAATATGTTTCACAATATCAGATCTGGGCTTGATTACTTTATAAATGATAAAAACACACTGTCTTTTAATGCCGGAGTCAATATCAGGAAATCTGAAAATAAGAATTTCCAAACTAACCTCTCCAGAAACTACATTTACGATACGACTCAGTACTTTACGAGTAACTCTTTATCTGAAAATGATGGCAACGGCTTTGAGATGGGGTCAAATTACAAAAGAACCTTTGACAAACAGGGACGGGAACTGACTGCCGACCTCTTTTACTCATACTCAGATGGGAGCAATAATAATGATGTACTCCAGGAGTACTATGGGTATGGCACTGACTATATCCAAAGAACCCTCTCTGACGGATTCAGAAACACGCTGACTGCCCAAACTGACTTTGTTGATAAAATTGGCTCTGGCCGAATAGAGACAGGCTATAAATTCTCATGGAACCGATCAGATCAAGATTATCGATACTTAAAAGGCCTTCTTGATGATGATTTCATTCTTGACCCAAATCGCAGCAACCGATTTGTTTATGATGAATATCTTAATTCAGCCTACTTTATCTATTCAGGCATTCTCGGTGAATCATGGACTTACCAGGCTGGGCTTCGTGGAGAGTTAGCTAATACAAAAAGTGATCAACGTACTCAGGATTCGATCTATAATAATAGCTACTTTAGCCTCTTCCCTACTGTTCATCTTAAATATGAACCATGGAAAGATCACTCTTTCCAATTGAGCTTTAGCCGTCGTGTCAATAGACCCGGCGGGAATGCCCTTAATCCTTTTATTAACTACTCTGATCCGATTAACCTCTCTGCCGGTAATCCTACTTTAAACCCTGAATATGTGAATTCAGTTGAACTAGGATACTCAGGTCAGGTTACCCGTAGTACTAATGTCAATGGTAGCATCTTTGCCCGCCTAACTGAAGATGTAGTTAGCCGTGTGATGGAGGTCTATGATGATGGAACCTCATTTACAACCTATAAAAACCAGGATAAGCAAAAAGCTTACGGCGCTGAACTTATAGTTACTCAACAGATCATAAGTTGGTGGCGGGTGAATGCTAACTTCTCCTACTTCAGAACTCGTTTTGAAGGTCCTGATATTGCTAAAGAGAGTCAGGAAAATGATTCTTGGACAGCGAAAGCCAACTCAATGATGAATATCCCTAAAATATTCGATCTTCAGATCAATTTCAACTACGATGCTCCCGTCGTCTTCACACCGGGAATAGGAGGTTTTAGGTCGATGATGATGGGTGGTACTCAAGGAAAACGTGACGCAAGCTGGAGAATGGATGTAGGAGTTAAAAAAGACATTCTAAAAGGGAAAGGAACCCTTAGCCTTCGCATTAGCGACCTCTTTAATTCCCAGAAATACAACATCACCTCCTGGGGCGAGAATTTTACAAGCGTAAGCAACAGGACTAGAAAAGGTCAGATGGTATTTCTAGGATTCTCCTATCGCTTCAATGACTTCAAACGAAGACTACAGCGACAAAACGAAGAGATGAGTGATTTTGAATA
>JAJTBW010000213.1 GCA_021286705.1 Sphingobacteriia bacterium | reverse complement strand
GCAAGTATGTAGATCATCTTCCTTTTTATCGACAAATAGAGATTTTTAAAAGGCATGATGTTCATCTACCCGCATCAAGAGTCAATGATTGGTTTAAAAGCACCTGCTCTTTACTCCGAACTATATGTTTTGCGGAAACGACGAAGCAGCCAAGATGGCAGCTATTGCATATTCCTTATTAGGGAGTTGTCTTCTTGCTAATATTAATCCTCAAGAGTGGTTAATAGACATCTTGAATCAAATCCAAGGGCATTCAATACAGGAATTGACCGAGCTATTACCAACACATTGGCGTAAAAACGCTATCTAATAAAAATCCGAAATCAATTGAAAAGAGCCGAGGCTCTTTTCTCTTTTATGGATAAACAAGACGTATTAGGCCGAATGCTTACATTACAAACATAGATATCAACTTTCATTTAGAAGGGTTGGTTTTTACTTTGAAATGGGTATATTTGATATAAATCTTTAATTTTACTCGTGATTTTGCTTTCTTCATTAGGAAAATGAATATATTTTTTTTATTCTTGTACTAAACAATCAGAGAAGAGATATGATCGGACAGCCTATTCAGAGTCGTAAGTTCGCCTGCAAGCCCTCACGACCCGACACTCCACCTCAATGCCCTATGAACTCCTTAAATAAGTATAATGCATGAATAATACCATGGCTACTCAAGGAGCCTAGAATTTTTGATACACCAGTGCCAACGTGAGAATGATAAACATGATATAAATTTACATTTAACTATGAATGTAATCCTAAATAACCCGTATCGAACAGTTGGTTTGCTTGTCGGTTCAACTGCAAGAGAGCAGACAAGGCAAATTAATAGACTTAAAAAATTCATTGAAGCCGATGAAGAACCACAAGATGACTTTAGTTTTCCTGTACTAGGTGGTTTACATAGAACACTAGACAATGTTGAAGAAGCTACATCAAAACTAAATCTAGACAGCGACAAGATAAACACTGCTTTGTTTTGGTTTTGGAACGGTAACCCAATTACCGATGAAGCAGCATTTGATGCATTAAAAGGAGGAGATATCGAAACAGCCAATGAAATATGGGATAAACTAATTGCTAGAACTGACGAAGAAGGGAAAAGATTTTGGAAACCGGTTACCGAGAAAAATTATTCAGCTTTTCACAACTGTTCCATTCTAAATATTATTAGAACCAATGGCAATTTACACTATGGAATTGTTGCAAATCTCTATTTTCTTGAAAGTGATTTAGTGCAAAAATTCGTATCATCTGTTGCGGACGAAACACATAAAACCGACAAAAAGGAATTACAGCTATCTTTTCTTAATCAACTTTATTCAGAAATTGAAGCTAACACAAAAAGCTCTTTACCTAAATTTCTTGAAATTCTAAATAAACAAGAGTTTATTGCAAAACAAGATTTTATGAAAGGGATTGTTCAAAAGCCGATTGAACAAATTGAGCAAAAAATTGAAGCTTCAAAAAGTAAACGAAAATCAAGTAAATCAGATGCTGCAAATGCAGGACAAGAATTATTTACAACAACAGCAAGTGACCTATCACAACTTAAAAGCATTGTTGGTGCAAATGATTTAAAATACACATCTGTTGCGGACAAAGTAGCAAACGAAATTCTGCAGTGCAGCATTGACTTTTTTAACGAAAGCAATGAAAAGGACAGTAGTTCTGATTATGCAGAAACAGCTATGAAATTAGCCAAACAAGCTGAAACACTTGCTGTTGGTAATCTTACAAAAGACAGAGTTAAAGACAGCATTAGTACACTTGAAGAAATGAAAGACAGAGAGCTTTCACAAGCCATTGCTGTATTACAATCCATTAAAGATGCTTACGAAGAAGCTTGCAGACAAATTGACAAAAAAGTTGATGATTTACAATATGTAACAATTCCAAGTATTGGAGGAAGTCCACCAATGAGAATGCCTAGATTCGATGTTTCTATAAATTGGAGTAAAGTAGAAGAAATGAAGCGGAATGCTCTGAATTGGGAGAATGTGGTAAATTTAATTTTAAATGAAATTCCTGAAAAGAATATTGATAAAATAAAAAGCATCAACAATATATCGAAGTTAACAGAATACAAATCATTGGTAGATTTCGTAATAGGTAAGTTAAGCTTTACGCAAGTAAATAAAGTGAAGTATATCTGTTATTGGAAAACTGAAGATACAGTAGCAAATGTTGAGTTTACATTAAAATCTCTTCCATTAATGGCAAAATGGGGTTTAGGAATAGCATTCTTTCTATTGGTTATCGGATTAATATGGGGAGGGGCTGGAATAGGTGTTGTTTTTTCAATTGCTGCTTTTATTGCTTTTTACTTAGGTGCTTTGTTTTTAATTAATTGGCTTTCTTCATTAGGAAAATGAATATATTTTTTTTTATTCTTGTACTAAACAAACAGAGAAGAGATATGAACGGACAGCCTATTCAGAGTCGTAAGTTCGCCTGCAAGTCCTCACGAGCCGACGCTCCACTACAATGTCCAATGAATTCCTTAAAAACGTATAATGCATGAATAATACCAGGGCTACTCAAGGAGCCTAGAATTTTTGATATACCAGTGCCAACGTAAGAATGATAAACATGATATAAATTTACATTTAACTATGAATGTAATCCTAAATAACCCGTATCGAACAGTTGGTTTGCTTGTCGGTTCAACTGCAAGAGAGCAGACAAGGCAAATTAATAGACTTAAAAAATTCATTGAAGCCGATGAAGAACCACAAGATGACTTTAGTTTTCCTGTACTAGGTGGTTTACATAGAACACTAGACAATGTTGAAGAAGCTACATCAAAACTAAATCTAGACAGCGACAAGATAAACACTGCTTTGTTTTGGTTTTGGAACGGTAACCCAATTACCGATGAAGCAGCATTTGATGCATTAAAAGGAGGAGATATCGAAACAGCCAATGAAATATGGGATAAACTAATTGCTAGAACTGACGAAGAAGGGAAAAGATTTTGGAAACCGGTTACCGAGAAAAATTATTCAGCTTTTCACAACTGTTCCATTCTAAATATTATTAGAACCAATGGCAATTTACACTATGGAATTGTTGCAAATCTCTATTTTCTTGAAAGTGATTTAGTGCAAAAATTCGTATCATCTGTTGCGGACGAAACACATAAAACCGACAAAAAGGAATTACAGCTATCTTTTCTTAATCAACTTTATTCAGAAATTGAAGCTAACACAAAAAGCTCTTTACCTAAATTTCTTGAAATTCTAAATAAACAAGAGTTTATTGCAAAACAAGATTTTATGAAAGGGATTGTTCAAAAGCCGATTGAACAAATTGAGCAAAAAATTGAAGCTTCAAAAAGTAAACGAAAATCAAGTAAATCAGATGCTGCAAATGCAGGACAAGAATTATTTACAACAACAGCAAGTGACCTATCACAACTTAAAAGCATTGTTGGTGCAAATGATTTAAAATACACATCTGTTGCGGACAAAGTAGCAAACGAAATTCTGCAGTGCAGCATTGACTTTTTTAACGAAAGCAATGAAAAGGACAGTAGTTCTGATTATGCAGAAACAGCTATGAGATTGGCCAAACAAGCTGAAACACTTGCTATCGGAAAACTCACAAAAGACAGAATAAAGGACGGCATTGAAACGCTTGAAGAAATGAAAGACATGGCACTTTCTCAGGCAATACAATTATTAGAAACAGTAAAAGAAGCCTATGAAACAAACGAAAGAGAAATTAGGGCAGAGGTGAAACAAATGGAAGAAACCGATATTCAAATAATATTGGGAAATAGGTCTATAAATTGGAGTGCTGTAGAAGACAACATCAAAAATTCAATCAATTGGGAGGAAGTAAATAAACTTTTAGTCGCTATACTTCCCGACAATAATTTGAAGAAAATTAAAGAAAGTGATAAGAGTGAAGAGAAAAAGGAATTTTTGAAGTTGGCTAATTGGTTAAAAGAAAAATCAAAAATGGCTTCCACAATAAATGCAATCATTGATAAATACAAGAAGATACCACCAAAATTGCCATTTAAAATTCTTTCCTCTACAATTACGAATACGAATAAAACCCACAATCCTTTACCCGCTACAAATCCATTGTATAAAAAACACACGAGGTATGTTGGACTGAAGATTGATGTTGAATGTAATGAAAATTCAAGTATTACTATATACAAAAAATACATAAATCCAAGCGGGAAATATTCATCAAATGACAATATTTCTCCTAAGGGTTATACAAGTTCGACAACAGCAATTATTTCTCCATTCACAAAAGCTATTGATTTATTAGGGTGGGGCAATTCAGATAGTTGCGTGTTTGAGATTGGCAAACATCGAATTGAATTGTATATTGATGAATATTTGATTTATGCCACCGAATTCATTATTGATTTAGCACCATCCGAAAAGTTGGAAATTGAATTGCATAAAGCTGTAAGTAAACTAACTGAAATAAGGAATTCCGAGTTCTTCAAATCAGATTTAGAGAAGGCAGAGATCGAAATGAATGAAATAGAAAAATTTCAACTATTCAGAAGTAGTTCTACTAAGCAATTCCAAATTTCGGAGCAAGAACGAAAAATATCAATTATTAAACAAAAAGCGGAAACAGAAAAGAAACAACAACTTGAAAAGCAGAATAAAATCATTGAGAAACTCAAATCCGATTTACAAGATACAGTATATTAATATGAAAAGAATAATAGTATCAATTTTTATCTTGGCAAGCATTAACGCTTTCGCCCAAACAGAAACCTTAACCAAAGAAGACTTGGCTAAGGATCTTCAACCTTTAAAAATTAGTATTCAGACCTTAGAGAAAGAGAACGTTAGATTAAAATCTGAAATATACAATCTAAACACAAAACTTTCAAATGCTAACAAAAGCATTGACAGTTTAAGAACTCTAACGCATGAAAACAGCTCCGCTATTACTCAAACTGCAAATCAATTGGGTATTCAGATTACAACTACTGAACAAACAGCCAATAAGAAGATAGATGAGGTAGGACAATCTTTAAGCACAAATTCTCTTTATGGAATAATCGGGGTTTTATCTGCAATTTTACTTTCGAGCTTGTTGTATTGGTTGTTGAGTAAACGCCAAAAAACTGATAAAACGGAAGTTGTGGAACAGCTGCAAAATACCAAATCATCAATCGAAGAAAGTCTGGTTAAAGAATTTGGTAAACAAACCAATTTAATTGAAAGTGAATTACAGTTGTTGGCACAACAAAAATCGGCGAGCCCAGTAAATGTAAATTCCGATCCCGACCACTCACTGGCTTTAAAGGTTGCAAGTGAAATCAATTTGATTGAACGTAACATAAACCTGATGGATAAAGGGACAAAAGGTTTGAAACAATTGGAGCGTTCAGTTGGCAAGTTGAAGGATAATCTTTCTGCAAACGGTTATGAAATGCCTGAATTATTAGGTAAACAATATCATCAAGGAATGAAAGTAATTGTAACCAGTTCAGTTCCTGATGAAAACTTGGAAAAAGGTTCGGAAATCATTACCAAGGTATTGATACCTCAGGTAAATTTTAGCGACAAACCGATACAAACAGCTCAGATTGAGGTTTCAGTTGGTATGTAATTGTTATTATAGCAAAATCAAGATAAGAAAATATGAGAAATAAAATTGACTACGGTATTGACTTGGGAACAACCAATTCAGCGATTGCAAGAATGGAAAACGGAGTTCCTACAATTAAAAAATCGGACACATTAAAAGACACCCTTCCGTCTTGTGTTCACTTCAACAAGCGCAAAGATATTTTAGTGGGTGATACCGCTTTTAATGTGATGAAAAACGATAATACTCGCGCCTTAAAGTCATTTGAAGCGGGTAAAACAAGTACATTCATTGAGTTCAAACGAACTATGGGGACTACTCACACATACGAGTGTTCCAATATGGGTAAAGACTTTACTTCGGAAGAATTATCCGCAGAAGTCTTAAAGAAACTGAAATCTTTCATTCAAGATGAAAATATTTATTCAATTGTAATCACCGTTCCAGCTAAATTCTTAAACCCCCAAAATGAGGCAACAATGAAAGCCGCAAAATTGGCGGGTTTCAAACACATTCAACTATTACAAGAACCAGTTGCAGCAGCAACAGCATACGGACTTACTGCTAAAAATAAAGATAGCTTTTGGTGTGTGTTTGATTTTGGTGGAGGAACATTTGATGCAGCTTTGGTAAAATCGGAAGAAGGTATTTTATCTGTGAAGGATACGGATGGCGATAACTGGTTAGGTGGAAAAAACTTGGACGAGGCAATTGTTGATCAACTTATTATTCCTTATCTACAAGAAACGTATGCTATTGACAGCATTTTGGACAACCCTACCAA
>JAJTBW010000212.1 GCA_021286705.1 Sphingobacteriia bacterium | reverse complement strand
GTCAGGTAAGGCACCCCCATGATCATTTCTAAGGTGCAGCGCACCGAAATATTTATCATTTCAGAAACTCATATTCTGCCATTGATTCACAAACCAAAGATGCACTTCGTACATCAGGACATAGGCAGATGCACTTCGTGCATCTAAACATAGGCACACGGATTTGACGGATTTAAACGGATTCCACGGATTGTTTTGAACACTGATGACACAGATCTGACGGATATACACAGGATTTAGATAGACGCCCTGTAGAGACGCGATTCATCGCGTCTCAGATTCATCGCGTCTCACGATTCATCGCGTCTCAGATGCCAGTGTCTCAAAGGGTGTTCTGATTGTCATCTGCAATCATCTTCCTCATTGCAACGTTGTGACCGGACTTTACAATTTTGTTTCTGCATAAAGAAATGATATTAATTTTTATTTTTTCTCACATTTTTTATTGCTTTTTGTGAAGAAATAATATAAGTTTGTCTCATTAAGTTTTGTAAAGAGGTTTTTTAACTAAAACCAATATCACAAAATCTAACTATAATCAATAACCTAATGAAAGAAAACGACGTTTTAAAGCCTCGTGTGGGCTTATTGTGGGCGTGCGGTATTACCCCCCCTGTTTGGTAAAAAATGCCTTTAGAATGCTTCTTGTGGCGTTTATGTTGGTCAGTGTTAGCCAACCTGTTTATTCACAGGTCAAGGGGAAATGGAAATTTCCTGTCAATCTTGTTGTTAATCCTGACTTTAAAACAGAGGCCAGGGTTATGGAGCTACGGTTTGGTACTGATTCTATTTATTATAGTCTTGAGTCACAAACACTCAGAAATGACGACCTTTTGGGTACTGTAGGATTCGTTGGCTATCCAGATGATGCAAACTTCAATTTCTTTAATTATTATGATTCTTTGTATCGAAATCCATTTGATTTAAGAGAGGATTCGGTTTTCGTGAATGGTCAAAGAGTTACCTGGTGGGGAAGGGATGCAGGTGTTTTGTATTTTCATAACTTTCGAAATGGTAAAATTTTAGATCTTAATGGTGCAGGAGATTTCTGTGTTCTTCATAGTAGAACAACTTTGTTGAATGAACAACACAATTTTGGTTATAATAAAATTCACCAATCCGCTAATGGCTTTGTCAGTTCTAAATATAGATATGTATTTCAACAGGGAACTCGTGAATTATTTCATATGGAAAACTTTGATATTATCAGAAAACCTGATGGATCTAGAAGTTTGGTTACTATAGCAGATGAGCCACAATATTATATTACTCCTCAGACTGACCTTACAGGAATTGTAAGTTTGACAATTTCCGATACCGGGATTAATACGAATGCATATCAATTTATAGACTCAGTCGGTAATTTTTTTGAAAAAGCTGATTTTTCAACATGGCAATTTGAAGGAAAATATCTCAATGGAGCAAGTTCACCAACTTTCATTTGGTGTTCAACAAGTGTACCTTATCCTCAATTACCTACAAATCCCAATTGTAGAGGTAATTTCTATGTAAAGGGTCCGGGTTACAAGTACAAACATGTACTTAATCTTGGTAATATTGCAGGTGTCGCCTTCAGTGAGTTAAACTCTGGATATGCTTATGTTTCAGTAGGAGGGAAAAGCAGTCCTTATGTTGCTTCCGGTATTTATAAGGTTAATATTCAAACAGGGGCCTATACTTCAATTACAACAGGAAACTATGGTCATAGTTGGCTGAAGAAGGCTCCTGATGGTCATATTTATGCTGTAAGTGATAATGGGGAGACCCTCGGTCGGGTAAACCAGACAACGGGACTATTTGAGGTAGCTTTTCATTTTCCAACAGTTGATGTTCAGGGTGAAACACATCAAATACGATATGGAACTTATCAGTTAATGGATGATAATAAACGTTGTTTCACATTGCCTGATGATGACCAAGTAGCGAATTGCGTTGAAGTAATTGGAGTTGACTACGAAATTATAGATTGTCGATATCTCAGAGCTAGTTTGGAGATAAGAGGTGGTGTTCCTCCTTATCAAATTATTTGGCAGAGATGGGAAAATTCGTCATGGGTTACTTTGCCATATACAACCGCTTCTGCCGAGAATCTTCTTGGTGGTCATTACAGAGTCTTAGTCACAGATGCTTATCAATCATGCGGTTGGTTTACTTATGAGTTTGATCTTCCTGTTCCTCAGGGAATAAACATATTAGTAGCACCTGGTGAGAATAGGGTTATAACTCAACAAGATTTGTATATTAATGATTCCATTCGTGTAAAACCAACTGGTAAATTAACATTAACAGGTTGTAATATTCAATTTAAGAAAAATGCCAGACTAATCATTGAAGATGGAGGCACAGTAACACTGAATAATACAGTCTTGACGAGTTGTGATTCGATGTGGCGAGGCGTTGAAGTTTGGGGGAATAGAACCTTTTCTCAAGAATATGATAGAAACATACAGGGTTGGCACCAAGGGCGGCTAATTATGTCTGGATCAACCATTGAGAACTCACGTAACGGGGTTGATTTATGGAGACCCAATGCTATGGGTAATACCGGAGGTATTATTTCTGCAAGTAATAGTGTATTCAGAAATAATGGTAAAGCAATCCATATTTGCTATTATGTGGCCAATGCTAATATGTTACCAAAGACCTCCAACTTTAATAATAAATGTTCATTCACTAACTGCACTTTTGAGGTGAATAGCGACTATAAAGGTGAAGTTAAATTTTATAAGCATGTTGATTTAGCCGGAGTTAAAGGAGTTAAATTCACTGGATGTGACTTTTCAGTTATTAGAAGCTCTAAGACCGATACTTATTGTTCGGGAATTGCAATGTATGATGCAGGTGCGACCATTGAGGCAAGAGGTCTTGTTAATAACCTAGGAACCCCTGTTTCTTTTGATAACTCTACTTTCACGGGGTTTTATAATGCTGTGTATGGCAATCGGATAGCATTAGATGCAGTTGATTATCCAGTTGTTCTTGACAGAGCTAATTTTAGTGATAACGCAACTGGGGTTAGACTGGGTGTTTACAAAGGTTCGGTAATAACAAGAAGTACATTTAATTTAGGGTTGAACTATGGAGATATGAATAAATGCTCAACTTTGTACGGCTCTTCTTTTGGAGTTGATCTTTCTGGTTGTTCTCAGTTTAGAGTTGAGGAGAACTCTTTCAATGGAGGAACAGGAGGAATAAATCATGATTTTACTGGTATAGGCCTGTTTAGTTGTCCTTCTCCTCATGATGAAATTTATAAGAATAACTTCTCAAATCTCAAAAGAGGTAACTATGCTGATGGAAATAATAGAATAAGTGAGGACGATACAACAGGAGTAAAGTATATTTGTAATAATAATCTTTTAAATAAATATGATTTCTATGTAAATAAAGGAACGTCTATGATTGGTTCATCATTGGGGACAATGATTATTGCAGGCGGATCACAAAAGTATATCGCAGCTGGAAATATTCTAACGGATCCGTTGTTTAATGGATTAGAATATCAATTCTATTTTGGAAATACTAGCAATGAAGATTTGCATTATTATCAATGGGTATCGGATCCTAGTCAAATTCTTTCACTAAATAAAATTTATGGAAGAATTTATATTCATAATGCCGATCTTGCGAACTCTTGTGAGAGTCGACTTATATCAAATAATTCTATTAATAACGGAAATGCTTCAATAACTGATATCATTGTATTAAGTAAAGATGTAAAAGATTCTTATGAGTTAGAATATCAAAATGTCCAATCAAATCAATCTATTGTACTTAATTTGTTACACTCGTTAACCGATGGTGGCAGTACTGAAGAAACAGTAACAAATATTGAGATGAGTAATTCAACTCAAACAATGGAGCTGCGAGATGAGTTGTTAGATAAATCCCCCTATCTTTCACAAGAGGCTTTAATGACCGCTGCTGATAAAACAGAAGTTCTTCCCGAGGATATTCTATTTGAAATCCTTGCTGCCAATCCAGATGAATTGAGAAGAAAAGAACTTATTGAATATCTAAGAAATAAGCCGGAACCTCTTCCTGAGTATATGATTTCTATTTTAGAGCAATTAGCTTCTGGAGTTACCTCAAAGACTGCTCTTTTAAATGATATTGCTCGCTATTCGACCACTAAAGCAGTGATAGTTAAAAATATGCTTATTAGTGCTATACATGATACTACTACTAATTTTAGTGAACTACGCATTTGGTTAGAGAGAAGAGGTGATTTGGCAGCAAAAGAGATGATTGTAAGTTCTTATTTAGAAGAAGGTAATTTGCCCCAGGCATTATCTACTCTGAATAGTATCCCGAGTGAACTTAACCTATCTGGCACCTCTTTGGAAGATTACAATGATTATAAAGATCTTTTACTATTAAAGCTTAGTCTTGATTCTGCCAGTCTAACTTTTAAAGATATTGACACCTCCTCTATTATTTGGTTGGAGAAGATGGCAGCCAAAGATTTTGGCCAAAGTAAGTTTAGGGCAAGAGCCATTCTCGAACAGTTCTTTGAGTATCATTTCTTTGATTGTCTGGTTGATCCCGGAACAATTTCACCAAAATCGACACCTGTAAGGGAAAGCTATTTAAGATCAAATGGACTTATGTTAGAGCTTTCCCCAAATCCGGCTTCAAACTATACCTTAGTGAAATATGATTTAAACGGTGCTAAAAAGGCACTGTTGTCTGTATATGATATGCGAGGAATGAAAGTTTTTGAGACCGAAATTCTTTCAGATAGATTATCATATACCATAGATACCCGTCAACTGGTAAAAGGATCCTATGTGGTTCGCTTATCTGCAAATGGGATGGAAAGAAGTGTGAAATTATTAGTTAATTAGGCTGTAAACTGGCGGGGTGGTCATAAGCCACCCTGCCTTTATTTGTATTTTTATGAAGAATTTTAGCTTTGTTAAATTTTTGTTTTGCATATGTATATCTTTAATGGGATATATTTCAGGGTATTCGCAAGTGGGGGTAAAATGGCAGAAACATTTTGGAGGGACATCAATAGAGAACAGACCGGATATTCATTTGACCCCAGATAACCATTTAGTAATTGTTGTCAGTTCTGAGTCTAATGATTTTGATGCGATTGGGAATCATGGTAAAACCGATATATTGGTTATTAAAACTGATTTGTTTGGGAATAAAGTCTGGAGCAAATGCTTCGGCGGATCTAGTTGGGAAGATTATCCTTCAGCGGTAGTAGATAATGTAGGAAACATTTACATATGTTCCGAAACCTATAGTGCGGATGGAGATTTATTGCCTGATTCTAAGGGTGGGACAGATCGGTGGATTTTAAAGCTTGATGCATTAGGAAATATGGTATGGCAAAAAAGACTGGGTGGTTCTTCTGATGACGATGGTAAATGGATAACGATTAAGAAGAATGGGAATATCATTACAGGAGGAAGAACCAAATCTGATGATGGCGATGTTCCAATGAATTATGGTTCAGCATATGGGACAGGTGATAATTGGATTGTTGAAATGACACCAGATGGGAAGATTGTTAATAATCAAGTGTATGGGAATATTTATCAACAACAAGATTTTTATGGATTACCTACAGACGATGGAGGTCTTTTATTATCCTCTTTAACCCCTGGAGTAGAAGGAATGATACAAGGGGTTCCTTTTGGTCATGATGATATCTGGATGGTTAAACTTGATATAGATTACGGTATTGAATGGCAAGGGCTTTATGGTGGAACTAGTCATGATGGCAGTGTATATGACATTCAATTAGTGAGAGACGGATATGTGATGATAGCATCCACAATGTCAAGTAATGGGCAATTGTTGAATGCCAGTTGTATGGATGAGGATATATCCGTAGATCTATGGTTATTTAAAATTGATTTTCTTGGGAACTTTAAATGGGGAAGTTGTTTAGGGCGGCCAGATATCAAGGAAGTACCAAGTGCTTTTGTGACATGGAATTCACCAGCGAGATACAGAAGTATCTTTCCAAAGGTAGATGGTGGCTTTATTGTTTTTGCCTCATCTCCTAACCCTAGATGTGTTGAAGGTCTTCAGCTACCAACAAATCCCTCTGGTTTATCTGTTACAAGAACTGATAGTTTGGGCTATATCATTTGGCAACAAGTTTTAGGTGATCGACAAGATGTTTATGCAGGTGGTGTTGTAAATATTGGTAAGGGCAGATGGGTCGTTGCTAGTCAAGCGTATCTCAACGCTCTTTGCGATGTCAACACTACAGGATATGCTGGATTCGATATCTGGTTGATAGAACTCCGCGAGTGTGAATATTATAAAACCAGCCGCCCGGAAGGTGACACCCGGGTTTGTGTTAACCTTCAACCAACGAGTGAGTATGTTACTCACCCTTACTTTGATGCCAATGGTTACCTCTGGGTGATTGACCC
>JAJTBW010000211.1 GCA_021286705.1 Sphingobacteriia bacterium | reverse complement strand
CCTCTCCCTATCCTCTCCCTATCCTCTCCCTATCCTCTCCCTATCCTCTCCCTGTAAACTCGTGTAAGATAGGAACTATATAGGTAGAGGATAAAGAGGGGATATAGAGGAGATATTGAGGGGATGTCGAGGAGATGTTGAGGAGATGTTGAGGAATGTTGATAGGATATTGAGATATTGAGAAGATATATTGAGGATTGAGAGTTGGTAATAGTAATTGGCTTAGGTTAGCATTGAATTAAACTCCATTTATTCAATATTTGTCAATATCCAGGTGTTTTTGTTATGTACTTTAGTTTTTTCATTATTATTGTAATGGTCTTACTTTGCTACCTACTCAACAATTAAATATAGTCAAAATTCAGATATGTTAAAAAACATCATATTTGGTTTTGTTTGTTTATAGTCTTGTTAGTCTGTGGGTTGAGAGATTCTCAATGTGACTGACGGGGCGAAGCTATAAATCAATTGATTATAATTTTGAGGTGTAATTGTATGGGAGACTCCTATGTCCGTATATGGTAATGATTTTATTTGCAATGGGGGAGGAATAGGCCTATAGAGAGGTGATGTGTCGTGTTCTTGTGTTGTGAGTCTAGGGTCTCAATGGGGTGATAGTAGATAAGATGGTCAGGAATAATCAACCTGAGAGAGATTTAGTTGGGGGCATGGGCTAGGATAAAGATTCTTTCTAGTAATCGAAATATTAGGAATTGTAATATTTGGCTACTTTGTTTTTTAGGTTACATTTGTGAATTGTTTTTTGTTAAATTTTAAATGTAAAGATTATGAGACTTATTACTCTTGGATTTGTGTTGTTTTTCTTTTCTACATTACAGATAAAAGCTCAGACGGTTAAAATGACCTATGATGCATCTGGAAACAGAATATCTCGAGAGATTGAGGTAAAGGATATTTCTAACTCTGAGGTTGATTCTTTACTTTCCCTAAAAGAGAAAACGATAGACCCCGATCAGGATGGAATTCTGTCGACAACGGTTCTGTATCCTAATCCGACGAATGATCAAATCAATATAGTCATTTCGGAGATTGGGGATCAAATTATTGATGGAGCTCTATACGACTTAGGAGGGCGGGAAGTATTGTCGGTTAGAAAGCTTCTATCTCACAATAGAATTGATGTCAAAGATTTTAAGCCAGGAACATATATTCTACGTCTGTTTACCGATGGTGAGACTCGCTCATGGAAAATCATTGTTGATAGATAAATAACGGTTTTGTAATTTGTTGGTTTGTTTGAGTAGACAGTTCTATTTTGATCTCGTGTATTAGTCGTTTTCTATGGGAAATACTCTTAAGACTTCTGTATTACTAATTCTATTCCATATCTGGTTCATATCTGCAATGTACGGAGAAGGTACAAAGCAACTTATGCCTACCTCTGCCGATATATGTGAATTATGGCCACACTGTTTCTTTGGGCCTTATCCTGCCTTTGCAGCTTCGTGTGCCGGAGAGGATGGGCGACTTAATGTTAGAATAGCCTCTACGTCTGAGAAGCTATATTTTGGGTTTGGTGCCGAGTGGGGTATAAGTGTAACATACTCTCTTTTTGCCCCTAATGGTACCTTAGTTCTAACCGGTACACTCGGAACAGGATCACAGGGCTATGTCACAAATTATAATCAGGTTTGTACTGGCCCCTCTGCTATTGTAGCAGGTGGATATAATGCTATTATGTATCAACCATTAATGACTGGCGACTATTATTTCGAATTCGCTATTCCATCGACAGGGAAAATGAATGTTCATTTTTTCGATATAACGGTTGCCTCATCGACTAATGCTATAATAGATGGACGGGTATGGTCAAAGAACTGGGTTTTTGCTACTATGGATGGCCAGCGTAGATTCAAGGGCAAATTCTATATCTATTCGGATGATCACATAGTTACTGAGGTTAGCTTTAAAGACTTTATACCAGATGCTTTTGCTATTTGTAGTAACGCAACAGGCTGTTATAATACAGGAAATCTTCAGCTGGACAGAAAGTCGCAAACAGGGTTAGTTCAGTATGGTCAGTATAAAGTGTTTCTTAATAATCCTGATCCTGTCATTTTCCCAAGCGGATATTTAAGTGGAGTCTCCAATTTTGCGGTTAGTACTCCGTCGTGTGATGGAGTGGCTTTTATAACGTTTAACTCCTCAGTGGCAGGGGTGATTGACTTAGTTATTCATGTTAATCCTGCAGTGGGCATTCAACCTGAAGATGTAACCATAGTAGGACAAGCAAATGTTGGACTTAATAGCTTTATGTGGAATGGGTTTAATGGCTTGGGACAAGAAGTGGGTAATGGAACACCGATAAGGGTCGAGGGGTTTATTGCAGCGGGTCTAACTAATTTACCACTTTATGATGCAGAATATTGTGTTGGTATAAAGGTAAATCTTATTCGACCAAGCGGACCAACCCCCTCAATTTATTGGGATGATACTAATATCAGTGGTGGAACCAGCAACTTGAATGGTTGTTCTAATAGTACATCAGGGTGTCATTCATGGTCATATTTTATTGGAGAGACCAATACAATAAACTCATGGTGGTATGCATTAAAGCAGGATGTTGTCTCTGTTAATTTTAGAGTCAGAAGAAATAATGCTCAAACTAATGCATATGCTATTTGTAGTGGTGATAGTATTTACCTGGCAGGCCATTGGAGAAAAACCTCAGGGACGTTTATAAGTGGAGGTCTTAGTGTTCTTACGGGTTGTGATAGTACCCGCACAGATATTTTAACTGTTAATAGTCGACCATTGGTTAATTTGGGACCAGATATGATTATGTGTGATGGAGAGCCATTGACGTTAAATGCGGGTGCTTGTTTAGATTGTAGTTATATATGGAATACAGGACAGACAACATCGTCAATAACTGTTACCATGTCTGGGGTTTATCATGTAGTGGTAACCACCAATCAAGGATGTTCCTCTTCTGATGAAATGGTATTCACTCATTTTCCAGTGCCTCCACCCGGCGTACTTCAAATTAAGCATAATTGAAGATGGTATAAACACACTTTGGACCTTTTACTTGTAAAGGCAAAGGCCAGTAAGAGTATTCTCCTACTGGCCTTTACTATTGGTTACAGGATTAATCTTTAAAGAACAATCAGTTTATTTGTTATCCATTTGTTGTCTGTTAATAGTATTTGGATAACGTAATTGCCTGCCGGAATATCTGAGAGATGGATGGCCGAATTAATCCGTTCTCTGTTTTCAGTTGAGTAAACTGTCCGTCCAAGCATGTCTTTGATTGTGATTGTCTGTATGACTTGAGAATTTGTGAATTGGAGAGTCCTTCCACGTAAAGGATTGGGGTATACTGTAACCCTGTTTTGGTCAAGCTCTTTTATTGCTTGACTGGTGGGAACCTGTATATTGGTAGTGTCGCTGTTAATGGTTTTTCCGTCAGCGTATTTAGCGGTGATATAATAGCTGTACCAGTTGGGAGAAACCTCATCATCAGTAAAACTGTAAGAAGAGCTATCAACAGTAGCCATGGTGGTATAATTCAGTGGCATGCTCTGTTCCCAGCGGTTTACCTCGTAGCTGATGGGGGATAAAGAGACCAGCTTTCCTTCTGTTGTGAGAATTTTTACCTCAAGCATAGATCCTACTTCAGAACAATTATAAACATAGGCTGAATTGTTATATAAGGACATTACTAAATTGATTGATTTATTATTTGGAGAATAACTCATAGATAATGCAGGCATGCAAAAATCATAGTTGTAGTCCAGAGGCTCAATTAGGACGGCTAAAGTATCAATATTTTCGAATTGGATAAGATTTAGAGGTATATTCCTTTCCCACCCTGACTCTTTTGTGGTAGTAAATGGGCCAAAAGTTTTTAGAATTTCTCTGTTATTAGGATTTACAAGATTTATATTATATCTGGATCTTCCTTTAAAGTTGTAATATGTACCATGATGGAAGCTTACTTCGTAAAGAAAAGCTGTTTTAAAGGGGCGATTATCAAAATAGCTACCATATCCCCACTTTAAGTTTTCAGCGAATATTTCTACCGGATCAAGACTTACATAAAATTTAAGAGTGGAGTCAATTAAAGCGGTAGTTATATTGGACTCTCTAGGAGATTGCCATTTTAATTTGACTTTATGGGAATTTGATGTTGAATCATGTGAAGCATCTAAAGGGAAATAGGTTTCATTTGAAGGTGCTTCAACCACGATATCATCAATTAGCCATGTTCCGTATGCAGTATCTGCCTCTCTGGCTGCCACCCACATGAGTCTAAATTGGTGTCCTTTGGCTATTTCAAGGCTAGTTTTAATTTCTTGCCAATTCATCGTGCTGTCAAATGTCATCTCATATAGCTTTTGCCAGCCTGTCCCGTTATCGCAGTAAATTTTAAGCAGAGGCCAACGGGTGGTATCCGGATTTAAGAGCCGATAGTTAAATTTAAACAATAAAATCCCCTTAGTTATACTGGAGGCGTCATACCATTTTGTGGTTAGAGTAACCGAGTCGATTCCTTGTTGAGTTGAGTTATGACCCATTGAGACTGCTTTTGAATAGGCCGTCCCTTCATCAGAAATAGAGATAAATCCATTACCGGAGTTGGTAGTCCATTGGTTAGTTGAGAATTGACCAGAGCTCCAATCCTCTTTAATAAAGGTCTGAGCGTTCATGGTAATATAACTTAGTTGGAATAGGGCAACTAAGAATAGAAAGGAAAAGGTTCTCTTTAGCATTTATATTAGGTTTTAGGCGTGTTGGTCGATTTATCCGTAAAAGTAGTAAAAAGGGCTATATTTTTCGTTCTTATTATTTTGTCAGTAAGATTAAGCGAGGATACAAACTATGTCATTCCTCGATTATAGCTAATTTAGCTTTACTTAAGGAACCTACCACATGGGGATAAGTTGACTTCGGATATATTGTATTTGCGGTTTACCTTATCTGATTGGTTCCGGATGATGATAATAAATTAGCAGATTAGAAGATGATAGATTTTTTTAAAAATATTGACCGTAAAGGATACCGTCCCGGCTATGGAGCACTTGAGATTTTCAAATATATAGGGCCAGGGTTGTTAGTCACCGTTGGGTTTATTGACCCTGGAAACTGGGCATCTAATCTTGCAGCTGGTGCCGGTTTTGGTTATACCCTGCTTTGGATGGTTACTCTTAGTACCATTATGCTTATCATTTTACAACATAATGTAGCTCATTTGGGCATAGCTACCGGGTTATGTCTTTCTGAGGCTGCTTCTATCTATCTTAAGCCGGCCTATTCTCGTGCGATACTTGGTTCTGCGATGTTGGCTTCCATTAGCACCTCCCTTGCGGAGATCTTAGGTGGTGCCATTGCCCTCGAGATGCTCTTTGATATTCCGATTCGAATAGGGTCATTATTAGTGACTCTTTTTGTGATTATTATGCTTTTCACCAATACCTATTCAGTCATTGAGAAATGGATCATTGCCTTTGTATCGGTAATTGGGCTCTCCTTTTTGTATGAGTTGTCATTGGCTTCGATAGACTGGCCTGAAGCGGTCAGAGGGTGGGTTACCCCATCTTTCCCAGATGGATCGATGATTGTGGTAATGAGTGTCTTGGGTGCCGTGGTTATGCCGCATAATCTCTTCCTGCATTCTGAGGTGATTCAGAGTCGGCAATGGAATAGGGAGGAGGATTCTGTGATTAAGAAGCAGTTGCGATTTGAGTTTTTGGATACCCTTTTTTCGATGTTAATAGGTTGGGCTATTAATAGTGCGATGATTCTCTTAGCAGCGGCAACCTTTTTTAAGTCGGGAGTAGAGGTTACGGAGCTGCAACAGGCTAATCATCTTTTAGCTCCTCTTTTAGGAAAACACGCCGCAGTGGTTTTTGCCGTAGCACTACTATTTGCCGGTGTGGCCTCCACTATTACTTCGGGGATGGCTGCGGGCACCATTTTCGCAGGGGCATATAAAGAACCATACGATATAAAGGATAACCATTCAAGAGTAGGGGTGATAGTATCGTTGATAGTTGCCTTTGTCTTAATCCTACTTATTTCAAACCCATTTCAGGGACTCATTATCTCACAGATGTTACTAAGTATCCAACTACCTTTTACTATTTTCCTTCAAGTCTATCTGACATCCTCCGAGAAGGTAATGGGGAAATATAAGAATAAGCCCTCATCACGACTCCTTCTCTATGGAATAGGGGCTTTGGTAACGGTTCTTAATATTGCACTGTTCATCTCCTTTTTTGTATAAAGTGTACACTACTCTCTCTTGAATCCTTGAATCCTTGAATCCTTGAATCTTGAATCCTCGAATCATTGCATCTTTGAATCTTGAATCCTCGAATCTTGAATCCTCGAATCTTGAATCCTCGAATCTTGAATCCTCGAATCATTGTATTCCATCTAATCCCACCCTCCCCA
>JAJTBW010000210.1 GCA_021286705.1 Sphingobacteriia bacterium | reverse complement strand
AGGCTGGTGCCTGAGCGAAGTCGAAGGCTGGTGCCTGAGCGAAGTCGAAGGCTGGGAGGCACCCGGAAGATACAGACAAGAAATAATAAAGGATTCAAGTTTAGCCTGAGACTAATCTTGAATCCTTGAATCTTGAATCCTTGAATCCTTGAATCCTTGAATCCTTGAATCCTTGAATCCTTGAATCTTGAATTTAGTGTTATCCTGCCAGCAGCTAGTAGCCAGCTGCCTTTTTCTAATCCTTGAACCGGCTTATCTTCCCAGCAGTTTCTTCATTAGCTCGCCGATCTCAGCAGGCGACTCAGCCACTGTGATCCCACACTCTCTAAGAATCTCCTTCTTAGCCTCGGCAGTATCAGCCTTGCCACCAACGATAGCACCCGCATGGCCCATTGTTCTTCCTTTAGGCGCAGTAGCTCCGGCAATAAAAGCTACGACAGGTTTAGTGCCGTTCTCTTTAATCCAATATGCGGCATCAGCCTCCATAGAACCACCGATCTCGCCAATCATAACGATCCCTTTGGTATCCGGATCATTCATCAATAACTCGACAGCCTCCTTAGTCGTTGTCCCGGGAACAGGGTCACCACCGATACCAATAGCAGTGGTTTGTCCTAAGCCAGCTTTAGTTAACTGATCAACGGCCTCATAAGTCAAGGTGCCAGAGCGGCTAACGATTCCAACGATACCCGGTTGATGAATAAAGCCCGGCATGATACCTACCTTAGCCTCTCCCGGAGTCATAACACCGGGACAGTTAGGGCCAATCAAACGACAATCAAATGCCTTGATATACTCACGGGCTTTTACCATATCGCTAACAGGAATTCCTTCAGTGATACAGATGATGACCTTGATACCTGCCTCAGCAGCCTCCATAATAGCATCAGCAGCCATCACAGGGGGAACAAAAATGATCGACACATCAGCGCCTGTTGAGCCTACAGCATCCTTCACAGTATTAAAAACAGGGCGATCAAGGTGAGTTGTCCCCCCTTTACCGGGAGTAACACCTCCAACAACGGGAGTTCCATATTCAATCATTTGTGATGCATGAAAGGTACCTTCATTGCCGGTGAAACCCTGCACCAACACCTTCGAATTTTTGTTTACAAGAACACTCATGGTAGTATCTATTATTTGATTGGTTGTCTGACAATCTGCAGCTAACTTTTCATCTTCTTAAGCCCGGTCCAGCTGATTCACCTCTGGATATTATCCATCAGTGATATAAATCAGACGAACTCAAAGCTATTTTTTTGTTAGCTATTATTGTAACAAGCATTTAAGATTTGTGTTCAGTAACACGAAAAAAGTTTCTTATAACTATCGGGTTTATTCAATTTATCAAACAGTATCAATCAGGTAATCTATCAGTCGTAAACATCCATTCCTCCATTATCGTGTATAAAGAAACTCGCTGCTCCTCAATCACCTGATTAGTCTATTCTCAAACGATTGAAGATAATGATATCGAACGATAGCATCAGTGTTCCTTTAAAATGCTCATATTCTGTTGTACCTTTGCAATAAAGGCTGCAACCACTGCAATTTTCAAAAGAGACTAGCTATGAAGATGATACAAAGAGCCGGAGAGACTGTGATATATGCTTTAGCCACTGCACCAGGTCAGGGAGCTATTGCGACTATTCGTATCAGCGGAAACAACTGCTGTCAGATGATCGACAAGGTTTTCAAATCGGCAAAGAGAAGAGGCTCTTTAGCAGCTGCTGAAGGGCATACGCTTCATTTTGGCAGGCTTGTTAAGGATGATCTTTTAATAGATGAGGTCCTTGTGTCAGTCTTTAAAGCGCCTCGGTCGTATACCGGTGAGGAGATGATCGAGATCTCTTGTCATGGCTCGGTATACATCCAACAGACAATCTTAAACCTATTAGCAACCACGGGAGCACGACCCGCCGATCCTGGTGAGTTTACCCTTCGAGCCTTCCTCAATGGCAAGATGGACTTGACCCAAGCTGAAGGGGTAGCCGATCTTATCAGCTCACGTTCTGAGGCTGAACATAAGATAGCGCTTAACCAGATGAGGGGCGGTTTCTCGAGGAAATTAGCTGAGCTTAGATCGCAGCTGGTCGACCTGGCCTCATACCTTGAACTTGAGCTTGACTTTAGTGAGGAGGATGTTGAGTTTGCCGATAGGACTCGTCTCAAGAAACTTCTTAACGAGGTTAAACATGAACTAATCATACTTCGGGACTCATTTCAGACCGGCAATGTCATTCGTCAGGGGATCCCGGTGGCCATTGCTGGTCGCCCTAATGTCGGCAAATCAACCCTGCTCAATGTCCTTTTAAACGATGAGAGGGCCATCGTAAGTGATATCCCTGGCACGACCCGCGACACGGTAGAAGACACGCTGGTCATCGAAGGACTGCTCTTCAGGTTCATCGATACCGCTGGATTACGACATACGCAAGACACGGTTGAGCAGATAGGCATCGAAAGAACCTACATGGCTCTGAAGAAGGCAGCTATCATACTCTGGCTATTCGACATCACGGAGGCCGATGCCGACCAGATCAAAGAAGAATGGCTCGAGATGCGGGAGATGCTCAGCGATGACCAAGAGACGGTGATCATCCCAGTGGCCAATAAGACTGATCAGCTTATAGAGCTGCCACGCCATCTGCGCAACCTATTAGATATGGATCCGGTATATATCTCCGCTCGCAAACGTGAGAACATCGCCCTGCTAATCGACCGATTGAAACAAGAGGCCTCACGATTTAACCTTAGTGGCAACCTCTTCATCACCAACAACCGCCACTTGGAGGCCATCGAGCGCACCCTCACCGCCCTTGATGATACATCCTCCCGCATCGAAGAGGATCTCTCCACCGACCTGGTAGCCGATGCTCTGCGCCATGCCCTGAAATATATGGGCGAGATCACCGGGGAGGTCTATACCGATGAGATTCTGGGGAATATATTTAGTAAGTTTTGTATTGGGAAATAACGGTCTTTCCTTTGTTTTATAAATGCTTATTATTATTGGGTTTTAACTGATTTATCCTTCTCTTTTTTGTTGGGCAACTCTACCTTTCTTCGGATCTTTATTCAGATACCTATTCCAATAGAGCATATAAGCAGCAGAAGCGGAACGAGACCATTCACGAATAGCTTGACACCCTCATTGAAAAAAGGGTCACAGCGCTGGCCACCCAAATTGTGATGCATACCGCCAACCTGTCAAGCATTATGGATGCCTTGACAGACTACTCAAAGGGAGGTAATTAGACCTGGCTATTGTAGTATTGCAAAGTTTGCAATACTGCAATATAAGTTGATACACCCTTTCTTTTATTTGTTTATATTTGACAATATTTAACAAGTCGATACTAAGACGATGGAAAGCCAGTTTGGTGAGAAAATACGAGCACTCAGAGAGCAGCAACATTTGTATTTTCGGCAGGTAGCCCCATCGCTTGAAATGGACACGGCTCAGTTGAGTAAAATGGAAAAGGGATTGCGGCAACTGAAGTGGGAACAGATACCCACCATTGCCCATATTCTCAAAGCCGATGTAGATGAATTGTTGACCCTTTGGCTGTCCGACCAAATTTATGCTGTGGTAAAGAATGAGAAGCTGGCCAATGAAGCCATTCAGGTAACAGAAGAAAAAATCAGATTTAGAAAGAAAAGAAAGAAGTGAAAAAAATAAAGACCATACATACAAGCAGAACGATCATGTACGCTGAGTTGGAACAGGTGATGGCCTATTCCATAGATAGCAAAAAATTCACGGAAGCCTTGGTGCAAAATGTGACAGGCAAAAAATCAAGTTCCGGGGTAGTAAAGACTGCAAGATACTTGAAACAACTTTATGGTTTAAACATACAAGACCCTTTATTTGTGGCCTTTCATTATTTCTGGAAAGAAACGGATGCTCACGAAAAACCCCTCATTGCTTTTTTGTATGCTGTGCAACAAGATGATCTATTGGCCGAAAGTTTGGAGGTTTTGCAAAAAGTAAAGCCCGGTGAAAAAGCAGCAATAGAACTATTTGAGAAAATAATTGAAAAGTATCACCCAAATCAGTATTCAGCCAATACCAGTAGGTCAATGGCTCAGAACATAGCAAGCTCATGGAAGCAGGCAGGATTTATTGAAGGAAAGGTGAAAAATATCCGAACAGAACCTGTTATTACTTACCGTGTAGCTTGTTTCGCATTTTTGATGGCTTACCTCTATGGCAACAGAGGGGACTATATCTGGTCTAGTATTGTTGTAAAGACATTGTGCCTACCAGAAAGTAAGCTCCGTGAATTAGCGATGGAATGTGCAAAAAGAGATTTAATACAGTACCAATATGCAGGAAGTGTTACAGCAATCAGTTTTACAAAACTTCTAAGCAAAATAGGAATAGATGGCAACAAGAATTGAATCATTAATCGAAGCCTACATCAAGGTAATGAAAGAGCCATGGTCGTCTGCCTTGTCCGGACAAGAACGGATTTGGTTTCTGGTGTATGATCCGGCTGAACAGCGAAAAATTGATTTACACATTGGAGAATTTGAAACGGCCGCAATAAGGGCAGAAAAGAAATGGAAAAGTATTTCATTAAAACAATGCTTCCCTTCTTGGATGGCAAGCCATGAATACAGAGAAGATTATTTCACCAGTCCAGAGTATATTGTTGATCAATTAGAAGCTGAGTTTATTCCCTACGCTATTCAGTTTTTAAAGAATGAACTGACTAAAACTGATCAGGATGAGTATACGATAATTGCGTTAAAAGACGTCTCTTCGCTATTCGGTTTTGCGCGTTTGTCTGAAATACTCAAAAGCTGCGACAAAGATTTCAAAGGACGGTTACTCATTTTTTTTCCTGGTGAGTTTGAACAAAATCATTATCGCTTGCTGGATGCCAGAGATGGCTGGGATTATTTGGCCAGACCTATAACTTCATAAAAAGACTTCAATGAAGAACAAAGAATTATTTACACTGAATCCGGAACAGGTAAACCTCAAAAATGATGGAGTTGCCAAGATTAGAGCTATCAATGAAAGCGAAGACCTCAGCATCGTTGAGTATGAATTAAAAACATTCGTTTGTGAAGGCGAATACCACGAAGGATTAAAGAAGATCCTAGAGTTTTATTTACAAAATTATCACAGCACCGAACAGCCTGCTTTTTGGGTAAGTGGTTTTTATGGAAGTGGTAAATCACATTTGGTAAAAATGGCCAGTTACCTGTGGAATGATTTTGAATTTCCAAACGGAAAAACAGCCAGAAGTATAAAGCCTTTGCCACAGGATATCAAAGACCTCTTTGTTGAAATAGACCGCAAGCAAAAAATACAGGGCAAATTATCAATTGCAGGCACACTTAGAGATTTCCCCTCAAAAGATATTCGCTATTCTTTCCTGCAAATCTTCTTGAATAGCTTGGGGTTACCGCAGCAGTACCATCATTTCAAGTTCGTACATTGGTTGAAGAAGGAAGGTATATATAATGGTGTGCAGGCCATATTAGAAGCCAATGGCAAAAACTTAAAAACGGAAATAGAACGAATATTTGTTTCTACAGCATTGGCCAAAGCCGTGCTGGAAATGAAGCCTGAAATGGCAGATAATGAGGCCAAGCTCCTTGAGCTTTTCAGAGCACAGTTTGCCAGAATAGAAACCATTGGAAGGGAAGATTTTGTAAAGACCATACGAGAAGAAATCCTGCCTTTATCTTTTGGAGATAAAATTCCCTGCACCCTTATCATATTGGATGAAGTGCAGCAATTTATAGGTAACGATGCTAGTCTTGCCTTTGATGTGCAATTGTTAGCAGAAGACCTATGCTCACGATTCGATGGAAAATTTCTATTGGTGGGGACAGGTCAAAATGCGTTGACTGATACACCCAATCTTCAACGGCTTATGGCACGTTTCAGGGTGTCAGTACAGTTAACCAATACCGACATCCAAACGGTAATTCGTAAAACCATTTTAGAAAAAAAGCCCACTGCCATTGCTTCATTGAACACAAAGCTGGATGCATCATCAGGTGAAATTTCACGTAATCTGGAAGGGACGGTTTTTGGTTATCTCACTGAAGATAAAAACACATTGGTTGCAGATTATCCTTTGCTGCCATCCACAAGAAAATTCTGGTACAGAGTATTACAGGTGGTGGATGTTGCAGGTACATCAGGTCAATTGCGTAATCAATTGCGTTTAATTGATGATAGCTTAAAAACAATTGCTGAAAAAGAGGTAGGTTCTGTTGTTCCTGCCGATTTCATTTTTACGCAAACTCGTGCTGACCTTATTCAGGCAGGGCTGTTATTGAACGACACCAGCAATTTAATACAAGGCAAAAAAGCAAAAGGTGGTGATGTTGAAATTGAAGGCAGGATATTAAGTGCCGTTTTTCTTTTAGACCAAATTACGTCCAATATACCTGATACAGG
>JAJTBW010000008.1 GCA_021286705.1 Sphingobacteriia bacterium | reverse complement strand
GAACATAAGAGATGCATAAGAGAGATATAAGAGGGATATAAGAGGGGAGCTTGGGAGACGCTGAATATCAGATGGTTGGAAGTGTGGCTGTTTGGGGCTGGCAGGAGTGTTTTGGCCTTTCATTCGGGGTGCGTCTGTGTCGAAGTCAGGGGTATTTCTGTTTTATTACAGGCTCTTTTTACTGTATAGTAGCTTGTCGATATTTGGTTTTTAGGAGGATCCAGATGGATTGATAATGTTTAGTTGGGTTAAGACTTAATGAGTTTAATGGAGGGTTAAAACCACATCATTATGTGATTGATTTCATGCTATTCAATTACCATTTTTGTATTATATCAAATCAATGGTACACATAGAAAGTCTGATTGTGAAGATGGCATTACGAGTGGTTTTGCTATGGATCATGAGGGGGTTCACTATAATACTATAAAAAGAAAAAATATGAATGATTCTACCATTACTAAGTTTAAGTCAGTGCTGTTAACCATCGGTTTCATTGCTTTGCTACAGATGGCAGTTCATGCTCAACCCACTATTACAGCCGGTGATTTTCCCGGTTTCAATACGATGGTTATAAAACAACGAGACACAGCCACAGCCCTATTACCCGGGCCTTCAGGTGCTAATGTTCAATGGGATTTTAGTAATCTGGTGGCAGCAGTCTCCGATACTTTTTACTATTATCCTTCTATTGGCATGCCGGGTGCCGCAAATCATCCTGATGCTAATATGTTAGAGGTGGCTAATATAACAGGTAGTCAGCTTACAGGTGATTTTAACCATAATTTCTATAAGACAACTACAGGCGGATGGCAGGTCTCAGGCTGCGAAATAGAGATACACTTCTGGACATTGGTTTTAAAATGGCATTTTCACTATACACCTCATCCGGTTACTTTGCCTCTTCCATTCACCTATGGCAGTGAGTCTACGCAACAGTATGTAATCAACCAAAGTGCCGGGAGTTATAGCTCAGGGGTTATGTATGACTCTTCACTACATGTCAGTCATGTGACAACCCACTTGGTTGCCGATGCATGGGGAACCGTTCAGACTCCAACGGGTTCATTTCCCGCTTTACGAGTTCTTGAACAGCATTCATTTGTAGATACCTCGTTTACCTATGTTGCAGGTCAGGGTTTGGTGATTGATAGTATCTACGCCCCATATACTTTGACTAACTATGTATGGTTTGCGAATGGTGTTGGTGAAGTAGGCTCTTTATCAATGGATGCAAAGGGGGGTGAAGGCTTTTCGTTCTTCGTCTCATCAACTTATGTAGGAGTGAAAGAACCAATTAATGATAATGCGGTTTTGATTTCACCAAATCCCACAGCAGATAAACTTAAAATAGAAACAGCGGATAAAGTAGAATGGGTAAACATCGTAACTGTTGATGGCAAAACTATCTTGTATGTTGATAATCCTGATGTGATAGATGTCTCTGGACTCAGTTCAGGGATATATATTGCAAGGATCCTAATGGAAGATGGTAAGTTAGTTACCCGAAAGTTTGTTAAGCAGTAATTGAGTTTTTTGATTCAACAGTAAACAAAAAGGGGCACGCTGAGAAGCGTACCCCTTTTGCTCTTTCTACTTATAATCTCTTAAAGGCTTTGCCCAGATATTCTAATCCGGGTCCGATGCCTTCTCTCCAGTAGGTCCATGTGTGTGCACCGTCTCTCATTCGAAATTCAAAGTTAATGCCTCTATTTCTGAGTAACATGGCAAGATAAAAGTTGCCTTCAATTAAGAAATCGTCATCCCCACAGTCAAGCCAGATGAAGTGGTTGTTCAGGCTCTCTTTATTAACATTCTCAGCCATTGTCAGGATGTTATTCTCTTTCCATGTCTTGGGTAGATTATTATTCTTGTATTCACCATAAGTCTCAATAAAGTTTAATCCCGGATTTTGAAACCAATAACTAGCCTGTTGGTCAGTAATCACTGCTGCTGAAAGGGCTGCGCAAGCAATAAACATATCGGGGTGTTTGAGGAGATGATAGAGTGAGCCATACCCTCCCATTGACAGGCCGGCTAACGCTCTGAATTTATAAGATGGTCTGGTTCTGTAGTTTTTATCGATATAAGGTACGAGTTCACTAATCAGATAGTCTTCATATTTCTGAGTATTGTTGTAATTGTTTATATACCAGTTGATCTTTCCGTCTGGCATAACGATGATCATAGGGGGTATGGTGCCGTTTTTTATACCTTCATCGGCTATTCTGGCAACTTCTCCGTTTTGGAGCCAGGCTGTTTCATCATCTGAGTATCCGTGCAGCAGATAGACAACCGGGTAGTTCCGTTCTGAGGACTGATAGTCGGGAGGAAGGTAGATTGTAATTTCAGTGGATTGATTAAGAGCTGCGCTTTGAAATTTTACTGATTCCATTACTTTGCCATGATCTTGGGCAGAGAGGGTGGTGGCCGCAAATAGAAGTACAAGACTTACGAAAAATCTAAACATGATGTAGATATTTGAATTGATGTTGCTTAAAAAAGATATACCCGGCAAGCGCAAACGTTTGATAAAAGTTTGCCAGATGGTATAAAAAGATTCCTAAGATACAATAAAATCAGCAGAATAGCCTGTGAATTATGGCTAAATGCCACTCATTAATAACGAGAAAGATTCTTAAATTTGCGCCACCCGAATGGGTTATAAAAAAAACCAAATAATACCACATATACACCTTACGGCATGATTACAAATAATTTCACGAAGCGTCATGTTGGCCCTTCTCCTGTTGAAGTAGAAAAGATGCTGAATAAAATTGGGGTTGCCTCAATAGATCAGTTGATTGATGAAACAGTCCCCGCAGCTATCAGGTTGGAGAAGCCACTTAACCTGCCAAAGGGAATGAATGAATATGAGCTTTTTAACCACATGAAAGCGGTTGGTAGTCGCAATAAGCTCTTTAGAACCTTTATCGGACAAGGTTATTACAATACGATAGTTCCGGGAGTTATCCTGCGTAACATCCTTGAAAATCCGGGTTGGTACACATCTTATACCCCTTACCAGGCTGAGATTAGCCAGGGCAGGCTTGAAGCATTGTTGAATTTCCAAACAATGGTAAGTGATTTGACGGCTATGCCTATGAGTAACTGCTCTCTGCTTGATGAGGGTACAGCCGCCGGTGAAGCCATGATTATGGCCTATAATGCCCGCTCTCGCCAGTTGGTGAAACGCAATGCAAATAAAATCTTTGTCGCCGATACTCTGTTTGTACACACGCTTGATGTAATCAAGTCGCGTGCTTTGCCATTAGGCATTGAAGTAGTAGTTGGTGACTATCGCACTTTCGTTGCCGATGAATCTTTCTTTGGCGCTATGGTGCAATATCCTGATGGTGATGGAGCAATCTGTGACTACAGTGAAATTACAAAAGCTATTCACGAAAAGGAGGGAATGTTACTGGTCATTGCTGACCTTCTAAGTTTAACATTGCTGACTCCTCCGGGTGAATGGGGTGCTGATGTTGTTGTGGGTTCAACCCAACGTTTTGGAGTTCCAATGGGTTATGGTGGTCCTCATGCTGCCTTCCTGGCTGCTCGTGATGAGTTTAAACGTTACATGCCTGGTCGTATAATCGGAATTACAGTTGATGCTGATGGCAATCGTGCACTACGTATGGCTCTGCAAACACGTGAACAGCATATTAAGCGCGAGAAAGCTACCAGTAATATCTGTACTGCACAGGCTTTATTGGCAACCATGGCCGGCATGTATGCTCTTTATCATGGACCTCAGGGTTTAAAGGAGATTGCACGTCATATTAATATTCTGACCGGCGTATTAAGTCAGGAGTGTGTTAAATATGGTTATCGTCAACTAAATGGGGCCTTCTTCGATACCGTGAAGATTGAGCTTCCGGCTAATGTTGATGTAGAGGTTGTTCGTAGCCTTGCTTTGGCTTCAGAGATTAATCTTCGTTACATTGACTCAAGGACGATTGGTGTGAGTGTTGATGAAACAACCACACTTTCAGAAATCAATCTGATTCTTAAGATACTTGCTGATGCAGCTAATGTTGCCTACACTGAGTTTGTTTGTGATCCTGAGGTTTGTGGTCTAATCTCCACTTTCCCTGCTCCATGCATTAGAACCTCAGCTTATCTGACTCATGAGGTGTTCAATAGCTATCACAATGAGACTGATCTGATGCGCTATATCAAGAAATTAGAGGTAAAGGATCTCTCATTGAACAGATCTATGATTCCTCTGGGATCTTGTACCATGAAGTTAAATGCAGCTGTTGAGCTATTCCCGCTTAGCTGGCCTGAATATAACGGATTGCATCCTTTTGTTCCTGTTGATCAGGCTGAGGGCTATACTTATATGATCGAGGAGATGAACAAGCAGTTCTGTGAAATTACTGGTTTTGCAGGAATGTCTTTCCAACCCAATTCCGGAGCATCTGGTGAGTATACAGGTTTGCTTGTGATTCGTGAATACCACATCTCAAGAGGTGACCAACACAGAAATATCTGTCTAATCCCATCTTCTGCTCACGGAACTAACCCTGCATCTGCTCACATGGCAGGTATGGAGGTTGTTGTTACCAAATGTGATGAGAATGGTAATATTGACATTGAAGATCTCAGGGCAAAGGCCATCCAGCATAAAGATAACCTGGCTGCTTTAATGGTTACCTATCCTTCAACGCATGGTGT
Source organism: Sphingobacteriia bacterium (assembly GCA_021286705.1). Classification (GTDB taxonomy): domain Bacteria; phylum Bacteroidota; class Bacteroidia; order Bacteroidales; family TTA-H9; genus JAJTBW01. The sequence goes on along the minus strand of JAJTBW010000008.1, from coordinate 36,012 downwards.
GTTTGAAGAGGGCATTCTAGAGATTGTTGATATCATTCACCAGAATGGCGGACAGGTTTATATGGATGGTGCTAATATGAATGCACAGGTTGGGTTAACGAACCCTGGTCATATCCATGCAGATGTTTGCCATTTAAACTTACATAAAACCTTTGCTATTCCTCACGGCGGTGGTGGTCCTGGCGTAGGTCCTATTGGTGTGGCTGCTCATCTTGTTCCATTCCTTCCTGGACATTCAGTAACTAAGGTTGGTGGAGAGAAAGCGATAGCTCCAGTATCTTCTGCTGCTTATGGTAGCGCATTGGTTCTTACTATCTCTTATGCTTACGTTAAGCTAATGGGTGGTGATGGTCTACGCGAAGCTACAAGATATGCTATCCTGAATGCTAACTATTTAAAAGCTTGCTTGAAGGATTACTATAAGATTCTGTATACGGGTAAAAACGGGCATGTTGCACATGAGATGATTCTTGATTGCAATAAGTTCCATTCAACTGCCGATGTACAGGTAATTGATATTGCAAAGCGCTTAATGGACTATGGTTTCCATGCTCCTACTGTTGCTTTCCCGGTTCATGGAACACTGATGGTTGAGCCAACCGAGAGTGAACCTCTCAGAGAACTGGATCGCTTTGTAAGTGCTATGATTGCTATTCGTGAAGAAATTGCTGCAATTGAGGAAGGAAAAGCTGATCGGAATGACAACCTGATTAAGAATGCACCACATACTGCCACTATGGCAACTGCTACTGAATGGGTAAAACCTTACACCAGACAACAGGCGGTTTATCCTATGCCTTGGAGTGCCGATGATAAATACTGGCCAACAGTTCGTCGTGTAGATGATGCCTATGGTGATAGAAACCTCGTTTGCACCTGCATGCCTATTGAGGCTTATGCTAAGTAAATGATAAGATAGATTTATAGATCTCCAGCTTGGAGAATGCTATGGGGGCGTTTGACTTTTGTTAAACGCCCCCTTTTGTTTAATTGAAAAGGCAGACTTGTTAGAGATCAATATGTTGAATCTCGAATTTTGAATGCTTGAATCCTTGAATCTTGAATCTCGAATCCTCGAATCTTGAATGCTTGAATCTTGAATCTCGAATTTTTGAATCTAAGTCATAGCTAGCCAGCTGCCCGAAGCCATCTGCCAGTAGCCATCGTTCATCAGTCATTGTTTGTTGTCATTTTGTCAGTATATTTTAAATGGCATATCTTTTGAACCAGTGGGGCATATAATCAAAATTGGACTTATCCCATGCAGAAAGGAAAAATTAACGTTCAGACGGAGAACATATTTCCGATAATAAAAAAGTTTCTCTACTCAGATCATGAGATTTTCCTGCGCGAGTTGATCTCGAATGCAGTTGATGCAACTACCAAATTGCAAGGCCTTGCCTCTCTGGGAGAGGTTAAGGGAGAGTTAGGAAATACCCAGATTGAGGTCTTACTTGATAAAAAGGCGAAGACCCTTACAATTCGTGACCGTGGTATAGGTATGACGGCTGATGAGGTTGATCGTTATATCAATCAGATTGCTTTTTCAAGTGCTGAAGAGTTCTTAAGTAAGTTTAAAGGAAAAAGCGAGACTGAGGCAACCAATATAATTGGCCATTTCGGGTTGGGTTTCTATTCAGCTTTTATGGTCAGTGATAAGGTTGAAATCGTTTCTCTGTCTCACAAGGAGGGTGCTGATGCCATCCATTGGGAATGCGATGGCAGTCCTGAGTATTCATTAACTGAGACAAGAAAAGAGGAGCGTGGTACAGATATTATCCTTCATTTGAATCAGGAGTCAGAAGAGTATCTTGAAGAGTTTAAGGTTCTTGAACTCCTGAAGAAATACTGTAAGTTCTTACCGGTTGAGATTGTTTTCGGAACTGAAAAGAAGCATGAGAAGGTTGAAGGAGAGAAGGATAAGGATGGAAACGATGTGTACAAGGATTATGAGATCCCTCGTATAATCAATAATCCTGTTCCTGCATGGACCCGTAAGCCATCAGAGATGACGGATGAAGATTATAAGAAGTTCTATAATGAGCTTTATCCATATACTTTTGAGGAGCCCCTGTTCCATATCCATCTGAATGTTGACTATCCATTTAACCTGACCGGTATTCTATACTTCCCAAAGGTAAGAGATCGTTTTGAGGTGCAGAAGAATAAGATTCAACTCTATTGTAATCAGGTTTTTGTTACTGATCAGGTGGAAGGAGTTGTGCCCGATTTTCTGACTCTGTTACATGGAGTAATTGACTCACCAGATATCCCGTTGAATGTATCGAGAAGTTATCTTCAGAGTGATCCCAATGTAAAAAAGATCTCATCGCATATCTCTAAGAAGGTTGCTGATAAACTCGAGGAGATGTTTAAAACAGATAGAGCTGCCTTCGAAGCAAAATGGGATGATGTCAAAGTCTTTGTAGAGTATGGTATGATAACAGATACCAAATTCTATGAAAGAGCCGAGAAGTTCTCTCTTTTCAAAGATACCCATAGTAAATACTATACTCTGAATGAATATAAGGAGTTGGTAAAGGATACACAGACCAATAAGGAGAAAGAGCTGGTTTACCTGTATACCTCAAATCTGGTTGAGCAGGACACCTACATCTCTGCTGCTGTAAACCGTGGATATAATGTTCTTATCTTTGATGGTGTTCTTGATAGTCACTTTATTAACACGTTAGAGCAGAAGTTTGAAAAGACTAAATTCACTCGTGTTGATGCCGATGTGATTGATAAACTGATTCAGAAGGAGGAGAATACAAATAGTGGCTTGACTGATGAACAGAAAGAGCAGTTAAAACCACTCTTCGAGGAGGTGGTTGATAAAACCAGCTATCAGATTCAATTTGAAAATATGAGTTCAGGTGATCAGCCTGTTTTGATTACGCAGTCTGAGTTTATGCGCCGATATAAGGAGATGAATGCACTGGGTGGTCAAATGAGTTGGATGGGCAATATGCCGGATAGTTATAATCTGGTTGTTAATACTAACCATCCTCTGATTACACGACTGGCTGCTGAACCAGAAGAGGGCAATCGCAAACAGGTTGCTCGTCAGCTAGCTGACCTGGCACTGCTCTCACAAGGACTGCTTAAGGGTCCTGCTCTGACAGACTTTATAAAACGGAGCATTGACATGATCGATTAGTCAATAAAATAAACTCTATATTAGAGGCTCCGTAACTTACCTTTACGAAATAGAGTTACGGAGCCTTTTTACAAATCTAAATACCCCTCAAAAATGAAAAAAGGAATAATTATTTTGATTGTTGTTGGTGCGATGATTCTTATCGGAATCTTCTCTACCGTAAGTATGTATAATGGACTGGTTGCCTCTGAAGAGGGTGTTAACGGTCAGTGGGCAAATGTTGAAAACGTTTATCAGCGTCGTGCCGATCTTATCCCCAATTTAGTTAATACAGTTAAAGGATATGCTGATTTTGAGAAGCAGACCCTTACTGATGTGGTAGAAGCCAGGGCAAAAGCTACCTCAGTAAATATCGATCCAACTAAACTTACCCCTGAAGCTTTAAAGCAGTTTACTCAGGCACAGGATGGTTTAAGTTCAGCTCTTGGTAGATTAATGGTTGTTGTTGAGAAGTATCCTGATCTTAAGGCTAATCAAAACTTTATGGATCTTCAGGCTCAACTTGAAGGGACTGAGAACAGAATTACTGTCGAACGTAGGAAGTTCAATGAAATGGCTCAGACCTATAATACCGGAATTAGAAGATTCCCCAAAAATATGATTGCCGGAATGTTTGGCTTTGAGAAGAAAGCATATTTTGAGGCACAAGAGGGTGCTGAAAAGGCTCCTGAAGTAAAATTCTAATATTCATAAGAAGGTCAGGCTGGGATACCTCTCAGCCTGACACTCATTTAACCTGGAAAACATGCCTACTGCTAAGAATTTTTTCTCTCAGGAACAGAAGGAGAGAATCCGACTTGCAATTATGGATGGTGAATTAAATACATCTGGTGAAATCAGGGTTCATATTGAAGAGGTTTGTGAAGAGGATGTCATGGATCGGGCTTCTTACGTTTTTGGCAAGCTATCAATGCATAAAACAAAAGAGCGAAATGGTGTTCTTTTTTACCTCGCTTTTAAGAATAGAAAGTTTGCAATCATCGGAGATGCTGGCATTAATGCAGTTGTTGATGCTGACTTCTGGAATGAGGCTAAACACAGAATGCTTGTTCAATTCAGAGAAGATAAATTTACTGAGGGTCTTATAGCCGCTATTGAGCAGGTCTCGCAACAATTGAAACAACATTTCCCAAGACAACGGGACGATGTTAATGAACTCTCTGATGAAATCTCATTTGGAAAACTTTAACGCTATGTTTAAACGACTTACACTTTTACTCTCTCTCTTTGCGGTATTACTGACTGGTATGGTCTCTGCTCAGGATATACCCGAGAAACCAAACCCACCTCGTTTAGTTAATGATTTTGCCGGTGTTCTTAATCAGGAAGAGGTTAATGCTCTCGAACAGAAATTAGTGGCTTTTGCAGATAGCACTACTACCCAAATCGCAGTCGTTATTGTTCCTTCTTTAAATGGATATGATAAGGCTGATTTTGCGGATAGACTTGGTGAAAAATGGGGTGTTGGTACCAAGAAGAATAATGGGATTATTGTTCTGGTTAAACCTAAGACAGGTAATGAAAGGGGAGAGGCACGCATCTCAATTGGCTATGGCCTCGAAGGCATTATTCCCGATGCTATTGCTAATCGTATTGTTGATAACGAACTAATACCTGCTTTTCGTGAGAATAACTACTTCAAGGGTCTCGATAATGGAACTAATGTATTAATCAAGCTGGCTAATAAGGAGTTTACAGCTTCTGAGTATGCAAAAAAAGGGGGTGAGAGCTTTTGGGTTGGTTTAATTCCATTAGCTATAATCCTGATTGTGGTATTCTTAATGAGAGGAAGTAGCCGTCGTAATACGATGGGTGGCAGTAATCTTCCTTTCTGGGCAACTCTTTTTATGCTTAATAGCATGGGCGGTAGAAGCCATGGTAGCTGGAATGACTTTAATAGTGGTGGTGGAATGTTTGGCGGCGGAGGCGGTGGCTTCGGTGGCTTCGGCGGTGGTAGCTTCGGTGGAGGTGGTGCCGGTGGGAGTTGGTAGAAAGCTACTGACGGGCTGGCATGTAGCTGTTAGCTGCTAGCTACTGGCAGATTAGATTCAAAATTCAACATTCAAGGATTCGAGGATTCGAGGATTCGAGGATTCGAGGATTCGAGATTCGAGATTCGAGATTCAAGGATTGGAGATTCAAAATTCAAGCATTCAAGATTCGAGGATTCGAGATTCAAAATTCAAGCATTCAAGATTCGAGGATTCAAGACAAGTTGTTTGGATGCTGTCTACTATTGTCGTTTTGAGTTCTGTTAAGTGGTTACCGTATTAGGAATAATTTCGTTGCATCTGATACAACCGGTAAAGATTGCTGGCTAATATTAGTAACCGAAGATCTTGCCGGTCCTGATGAACAGCAGCCTATAAATTCTTCAACCTGTTGTTCTTCTCCTTGACATTCGCATTCAACAGTGCCATCATATAGGTTTTTGACCCATCCTGATAATCCGATTCTGGTGGCTTGCTGATAAGCCCAATATCTGAACCCTACGCCTTGAACACGACCTGAAATTAGTAGCCTGATACGTATAATCATTTTATTTAAGTTAGTAGTTCAAGTATTTGGCCAGAAGTGTCTCTATGACTTGTTGTAATGTTGTAGGGGTGAGTTTTCTCCAATTAAGTGTACCAAAGCTGCCTTCTAACCAGATGAATTTAGTTAATCTGGCCGATTTGAATTCCTCTGCAACGTGATCCCGGAAATTCAATCCAACAATCCACCCATCCTCAAGTTCATCCCACCATTCCTGGTAGTAGTCATCGCTATCAGCATGGAAATCCATCACGTTTTCACCTATGATAAGAAACTTCTGAATACCCTGTTCTAAAAGCAGATCAACTAGGTTTCGCTTAAGTAGCATAATGTCGTTATGCAGAATGTCATTCCATTCACCCAAAAGCTCAATAATAGCGAAGTGAGAGCTATAATCGCACCAGAGTAGCTTTACATAAAGAGTTGAACTTTCTATACTGTCCCATTGCGGGTGTATATAGTAGTTATAAATAGTATGGGTGCATAAGGTTGGGTGATATTTTGTACCATAGAAGGGCGACCTGGGATCTAATGCAGCATTATAGATAGAATTCCAGCGGTCAAATGGTTCAAGATCATGCATCTTTATCGGTGTTTCAATTCTTCTGGGTTAACTTAGCGAAGCCGAGCCAATGACTTAGGAGGGTTCTTCTTTTCAAGATTTGCCAGATAATTACGGAAGAGATGATGGATTAGTCCGTCACTTAAGCCGATCTTTGGCACTAAAATACTCTCAGCTCTAATTAATTCCATGATTCTGAGATATATTTCCGAGGCAGGGACAATAACGTCGGCTCGGTCGGGTCTTAAGCTATATCTTGCCATGCGTTCACCAACGGAGAGTTGAATTAATTGACGCATACCATATCGAAGGTTATTTATAATTAAGACATTATCATCGGGCCTTCCGAATAGCTTGACAATTTTATTGATATTGCCTCCGGAACCAATCACATTGATTTTTCCAAAGTAATCTCTAAACTGAAGCAGCCAGTCATTCATCTCGGTCCATTCGCCCGAAGGGACTTGTCCGTTGAGGATTCTAAGCGTACCCAAACGAAAGGATCTCAGATCGATGAGTTTGTTTTTGTCAACAACTGAAATTTCAGTACTCCCACCACCCACATCGATGTACATAGTCAATCGATTTGAGTTAGGGATATCATAATCATTACTTGATCTGATGAGTTCAGCCTCTTTTAATCCGTCAATGATCTTAAGTTCAATGCCAGTCGTTTTTTTAATTTTCTTGACCAGTTCTTTGCCATTAGTAGCCTCACGCATGGCAGCAGTAGCAGCGGCTACTACATCAATTGGCTTATAGACTTCGATGAGGAGTTTAAAGGCTTGTATTGTGGTGATAAGTTCTTTGGCTTTATCCGCTGAGATGATTCCCTCTTTAAAGACCCCTTCACCGAGTCTTAAGGGAACACGTATAAGTTCAACCTTCTCGACTTTTGACTTGCCCTCTTCTAATGTTGCATTGGCAAAGAGAAGTCTTCCGGCATTTGAACCAATATCAATTGATGCAAATAACATAGCTTGTTATTCGGTTTAAGTATAAAGTTTTATTATTGAGGAAGTTTGCTGTTCTCTAAAAAATAGTGATACTTTGCAAACTGGGATCTGAGATCCACACCAGATCCCTCAACATAGTTGTTTAGTTTATCAAATCTGAGGTTTCGAGCTTTTTTATTATCATTCCATTCAAAATCCAGCATTTTAATAAGTTCTGATCTGAGTTTTTCATCATAGATAGGGCAGACAACCTCAATTCGATGGTCTAAGTTTCTTGGCATCCAGTCGGCGGATGAGATGAAGACTTTGGGGTCATTGTTGTTGCCAAACTGGTAGACACGTGAGTGCTCCAGAAATCGGTCTACAATACTGATCGCTTGAATGTTTTCACTTATTCCCGGTAATTCGGTCTTTAAAACATTGATACCTCTTATGATAAGTCGTATTTTAACTCCAGCCTGGCTAGCTTCATAGAGTTTATTGACAATCATCTCATCAGTGATGTTATTGATCTTGATGACTATTTTCCCACCGTTACCCTCTTTGGCAAACTGAATCTCTTTATCGATCATCTCAATAAGAAAGCCTCTTATGAAGAAGGGAGAGACAATAAGGTGGCTAAATTGAGGGGGAATGTATCTTGATTCAAAGAGTTCGAATACTTTGTCTACATCTTTGGTAATGCCTTGGTGAGCCGTTAACAGGCTGTCATCTGCATAAACCGTTGCTGTAGATTCATTAAAGTTTCCTGTACTGATGTTCGCATAGAGTCTGATGTGTTCACCTTCCATCCTTTTAATGACGAGCAGTTTGGCGTGAACCTTAAAGCCTGGGATAATTGGAATAATCTTTACACCCTCCTCCTGCATTCTGTTTGCCCAATAGATGTTGGCCTCTTCATCAAAGCGAGCTTGTACTTCAAGAAAAACAGTGACTTTTTTACCATTTCTTGAGGCGCTGATGAGTGCATTGATTAAACTGGAATCTTTTGCAGCTCTGTAAAAAGTCATCTTGATCTCTTTGACGGCCGGATCCATTGAAGCCTCTCTCAGTAGGTCAATTATATAAGAAAAAGAGTGATAAGGATAGTGTAACATGATATCTTGTTGCTTGATTGCAGATATAATGCTTTTATTATCCGGTAGTAAGGGGTGAGGAAGGGGTGGGAATGGTTTGAAGTATAGATCGGGATTAGGTATCGTGGGGAATGACATAAAGTCTCGAAAGTTATGGTACCTTCCTCCAGCCCGTTTTGTGTCTTCTTTAGCGATCTTGAGTTTCTTTAAAAGCTTTTGCAACAGTCGGTCTGGCATCTCTAAGTCGTAGACAAAACGTACTGGTTCACCATGTTTTCTCTTTTCAACGCTTTCGGTCATAACCTCCAGAAAACTCTTGTTTACGTCGTTATCAAGGTCAAGCTCGGCGTCACGAGTGAATTTCAGGGCATAGGCTTTAAATGTATCGTAACCTAAAATAGAGAAGATATCACTTAAGCAATATCGAATCACATCATCTAAAAGTATGATATGTGTACTTCCTTGCGCACCAGGTAATTCAATAAACCTTCCGCAAGTCTGTGTTGGAACCTTTACTAATGCAAATTTCTCTGAATCAGGATCAGAAGAGCGTAATAATGTAATAGCAAGATAGATCGTTTGATCCTTGAGATAGGTCAGGCTTTTTACATTATTCAGCATTATGGGGAACAGGTGAGCCCTTATCTTATTCTTGAAGAATTTTCTAACATATGATCCTTGCTCTTCTGATAGCTGACTCTCATTTATAATAAAGACATTGTGGAACCTTAACTGGTCAACAATGAAATTGTATGTGTTGGTAAACTTCTGCTCTTTTTGACTGACCATCTCTATGATCTGAGTGAGTGACTCTTTCGGATCCTCATGAGTTGGGTAATCTATCTTCGACTTCGCCTCTGCTAGCCTGGTTAAAGTAGCTACTCGGACACGAAAAAACTCGTCTCTGTTGTTAGAGTAAATTCCAAGAAATTTTAGTCTTTCTAAAAGGGGAGTTGCCGGATCCATAGCCTCTTGAAGTACTCTGTCGTTAAAATACAACCAACTGATTTCTCGGTTAATATAGTTGCTGTCAGTTTGCTCGGCTTTATTCTTGTTTTTCATAGGCATGCCCGTTTGATGCTTTGAAGTATTTCCCCTATTCTTAGCGAAAATGAATCAAATCTTGTTAAGGAAGAGATAAGTAATTGCAGATCACCAATTTTATTGATGAGTGTTTGACCTTATCTGATTCAAGGATGATGAAATTACAACTCTTTTGGTGAAAATACAACACTTTTACCTGTTTGACAGCTTGCCAACTCAGTCCAACGATCCGTTTTAAACTCAATAATTGCTAATCCAGATGTTGGAAGCCATTCTAATGGTTTGCTTAAGAATTGATTAACGAAGTTGGTGAGTGTCGGGTTATGCCCAACGATCATAGCCGATTTAAATTTGTCATCGAGGGGGAAGAGTTGATCAAATATCTTGTCGGGATCGCAGAGATATAGAGAATGAGAGTATTGAATTTCGTTTTGAGGGAATTGAATTCCTGCTGCAATAAGACGTGCCGTTTCTGCGGCTCTCACAGCTGTACTAGAGATAATTATATCAGGTTTCAAGCTGTGATTAGACATGTAGAGTGCTACTTTTGCCGTTCTTTTAATTCCCTTTTCAAGTAAAGGACGCTGGTCGTCGGGTAAACCCGGATAATTCCAGGATGACTTGGCATGTCTAAGTATATATAAGGTCTTCATCTGCTTAATTTATTGAAATTGGTAAAAGTAAGATAATATTGTCAGTATAAATCAAGCTATTAATGAAATTTGAATTAAGTTTTCTTAAAGAAAAAGACCACCTGAGTCTTCAAGTGGTCTTTTGTAAATATAGTCTTAGTCAGATTTTAAGACTATCTGGGCTCTTGGTTACATATTAAAGAGAGCTCTATTGCTCATCATTGCTATAACTTCTTCACCAACTTTTTCTATCTCTGCACTGTTTTCTACATCTGAAAGGACACGGTCAATCATATCAACGATAAGAGCCATATCATTTTCTTTCAGACCACGGGTAGTGATTGCCGGTGTGCCTACACGGATGCCTGAGGTGAGGAAAGGAGAACGGCTGTCAAAAGGAACCATGTTCTTGTTGACAGTGATGTGTGCTTTAACCAGAATGTTTTCAGCAACCTTACCTGTTAAATCAGGGAACTTTGATCTAAGGTCGATTAGCATCAAGTGGTTGTCGGTACCATTAGAGATAACATGATATCCTTTATCGACAAATGCCTGAGCAAGTACTTCAGCGTTTTTCTTTACTTGATTTACATAATTCTTATAGCCATCAGTAAGAGCTTCTCCGAAAGCAACGGCTTTAGCGGCGATAACATGTTCAAGTGGTCCACCTTGTATGCCAGGGAAAACAGCTGAGTCAAGAAGCTGAGACATCATCTTCAATTGACCTTTAGGAGTGGTGTATCCCCATGGATTCTCGAAATCTTTGCCCATTAAAATCAGACCACCACGAGGACCTCTGAGTGTTTTGTGGGTGGTTGTAGTAACGATATGGCAATGAGGAATAGGGTTATTCAGTAGTCCTTTTGCAATCAGGCCGGCAGGATGCGAGATATCGGCCATCAGAATAGCACCGATTTTGTCAGCAATGGCTCTCATTCTTTCGTAATCCCAGTCACGAGAATAGGCTGAAGCACCAGCGATGATCAATTTAGGTTTCTCGGCCAGAGCTACCTTCTCCATGATGTCATAGTTAATAGTGCCGGTAGCCTCTTCAACAGTATAAGCTACGGGTCTGTAAAGTAGACCTGAAGAGTTTACGGGAGATCCATGAGAAAGATGTCCACCGTGTGATAGATCGAGACCCATGAATGTGTCACCGGGTTTTAAACATGCTAATAAAACAGCCATATTGGCTTGAGCACCTGAGTGAGGTTGTACATTAGCCCATTCAGCACCAAAGAGTTCTTTTGCTCTGTCTATAGCAAGTTGTTCTGTCTCATCAACACATTGACAACCTCCATAATAACGCTTACCAGGGTAGCCTTCTGCATATTTATTTGTCATTACTGATCCCATTGCCTCCATTACCTGTTCACTAACGAAGTTCTCTGAAGCAATAAGCTCTAAACCATTAATCTGGCGACTACGCTCACGAGCAATGATGTCGAATACCTGGTTATCTCTAGTCATATTATTTTATGTTTTTCTGATTGATGTTGAGTTTCTTTTAATTGATTTTTCATTTTGTGCGGAATCAATCTCTTGTCAACTTCACTACAAAGGTAAAAAGAAACTCATATACAATCATTACACTCAATCTTTCCATTTATCCTTAATTAATTATCATTCGATTTTTGAAATCAGATAAATAGAAATAGTTAATCCGGGCCTTTTTTCATGAACTCGTGTAGTCTTAAATTAGCCAGGTTCCCCGCCTCTCCGCCTCTTTCCTCTGTTCTCTCCTATTCTCAACATCTCCACAACATCTCCTCAATATCCCCTCAATATCCCCTCAATATCCCCTCTATATCCTCTACCTATCTAGTTCGAATCTTACACGAGTTTATAGGGAGAGGATAGGGAGAGGATAGGGAGAGGATAGGGAGAGGCATAAGAGGAGAACAGGAGGGGAACAGGAGAAGAGCAGGAAGAACGGGAGATTTCACGCATATTACCTCCGATTCACATTCTTGCTATAGTTTGATCTGTTGGGTTTGAATAAGGTCTTACATTTGCTAAAAATCGGATATATTTTCATTTATTGATAAATTGATCTCAGCAAACAACTTTTTTATTTTTACTCTTGTCTCCTAATTACCGTTACACCCCAATGAGCGATGAAATTGATATCATTACTGGATGCAAAAAGCAAGTGCCGCGTTATCAGCGAGCACTCTATGACAAGTTTGCTTCTAAGATGTTAGGTGTCTGTCTTCGGTATTCTCATGATTTAGAGGAGGCCGAGGATATGCTTCAGGAAGGGTTCGTAAAGGTCTTCTCTCATATCAATGATTACAGAGGAGATGGTTCTTTCGAAGGCTGGGTCAGAAGGGTAATGATTAATAGTGCGATCAATTATTTCGTTAAAAATAAGAGACATTATTTTCAGGATGATGTTGATGAGTTAGGCGAGGTAATAGAGGATGAAAGAGTGCATTATGATCAACTTCACGTAAAAGATCTATTAAAGGTCATTCAGGGTTTACCCGGTGGTTATCGAACTGTTTTTAATCTCTATGAAATAGAGGGTTATCAACATAAAGAGATAGCCGAGATGCTGGGGATATCAGTGAGTACCTCTAAGACACAGCTACTGCACGCAAAAAGATTGTTACAGAAACGTTTGACTGATTATAATAGGGAAACAAAAGGGTATTGAAATATTAAACCGATAATATTCATGGATCAATTCCTAAAAGATAAATTCGATGACTTTGAGCAGACTCCTTCGGTCTCTGTCTGGTCTAAACTTGATCGTTCGCTTCGATTGAAGCGATACGCCCGGTTTAGCCTCAAGATTGGTCTGCCCCTAGTTGTTGCTACTATAATTACTTTAGTTGTTCTAAATAACCTTGGCAGTCCAGACGTACTGCAACCTGCACAAAACTCAGCCTCTCTCCAAACTAACCAAGACAATTCTTATGTCTCTTCTGACATCAATTCTTCTCCCAAACTAAACAGTCCTGCTAATTCTGATATTGAAATTTCCAACTCCTCTAAAAGTTCTTCCGGAAAGGTAGTCGTTAAATCTAATGAGCGTATAAACTCCGTTACAGAGAAACCTGTGACTGCCCCTGATGTTTTAAACAATTCAATCCAATCTGCTAATTCTACTCCTTCAATTAAAGTTGTTGCCGAATCTCAACCTCAACAGAAGGTCTCTTCGGGTCATGATGAATCGCAAATCATTACTCCTCAAGTTACACCGTCGGCTTCAACCTCCATCGCTAATGACGTTATTGCAAATCAAAACGAGCTTCCTGGCATTCTCTTTGGGGGAACAGAGATAAAACAGATCTGTTCGGGTGAGGAGATCGCTTTGATAGCTCCCGAAGGAAAATCTTACAGATGGGACAATGGTGATATTGGTAGGACTATTGTAGTTAGACCTAATGAATCTCAGGATGTCACGGTACTTTTAACGAATTGGAGTGATCAACAGGTAGAGATGCATTATAGGATTGAAGTTCTGGATTGTTCAATCTATATTCCCAGAGCCTTCTCTCCAAATGGGGACGGCCAGAATGATCAATTCTTACCATTGGGTGATGGAATCTCTAACTATAATATGAAGATTTATTCTAAACAAGGTGAACTGCTCTTCGAGTCTTCCGAGCTAAATATTGGATGGGACGGAAGAACTGTAAATGGCAAACAACCTTTTGATGTCTATGTATATCGCGTCAGTTTCAATGATGTAAATGGGAAGATTCATTTGATCTCGGGCACCTTTACATTATTGCCTTAAGATATTTTATCCCCGCTAACCGTTTGAAATCCGGGGGGAGTATTGTCGGGAGACAATTCTCCCCATTTTTTTGTGGTAATCATCTCGTTTAGTAATTTGATATAATGATTATCCACTTAAAGATTGTTTGGGTTTAGCTACCTGAATTCTTAAACTATTGCCATAATAAAATAGACCACTGCGACTATTCCATAAATAAGCTTCATAACTGTGCCAGCTACAAAGCCTAAAAATGAGCCTAAGGCTGCTTTGAAGGCTCTCTTTGAGTCACTACCGGCGATGGTTTCTCCAAGGTAAGCCCCGAGAAAAGGACCTATAACAATGCCAAAGGGACCCATGGCTACTATACCAATGATTAGGCCTATGGTTGAGCCCCATGCACCATATTTGGTGCCTCCAAACTTGGTAGCTCCCCATGCTGGTACCATATAATCCAGAACAGTGAGTATTACGACAACCACTGCCATTATGATTAAAAAGTCAGTGCTAAAGGCCTTAAATGAGGTGAAATGGAGTAGAAGTAATGCCAGATAACTTAATGGCGGACCTGGAATTACAGGCAAGAAGCTCCCCGCTATTCCGGCAATCAGGAGAACAATACCTGCTATGATTAGTGCTATATCCATCTGTTTAATTGGTTTAATTGTGCAATGATTACTAAATGCTATCAAAAATAGTGCTGCTTTGAAATATCTATATATCTTTTCTGAGCCTAAAGGAAAAAATAGAATGATTCTTTTTCTTGATTTAACAACTAACTTTGTGCCGTTTAAATTCAAGTAGAAGCCAGTTTATATCAGTGGAATTATGCTGGTGCTGGTTGCCTTCAATTATTACATCAACCTTTTACTGATTTGGTAATTGTTAAATTTGTTTTGGTGGCAACTGAGGTTGAACCTTGAATCTAAGTCAGTAGTAGGCAAGATAATCAACTTGAAGAACAGAAAAATAGCGTATGAACTATACTGTTTTTATAGCCAGAAGGCTCACTTCAAAAACAGCCGGAGGTTTCTCGCCGGTGATCGTGAAAATTGCCACAATTAGTGTTGCAATGGGTGTAGCCGTTATGTTGATTTCATTGGCTGTTCTGTTTGGTTTTAAACGTGAGATACGTGAGAAGATCTCTGGTTTTTCAGGACATATTCAGGTAACTGCTTTTTCGCAGAATCAATCACTAGAGCCTTCACCTATCTCTGTTAAACAGTCGTTTGTGCCTTGGCCATCGCAGTTAGGTAAGGTAAAAAGTGTTGAGCAGTATGCTACAAAAGCAGGCATAATTCGTACTGATGAGGTTATACAGGGGGCTGTTTTAAAAGGCGTTGGCCCTGATTCAAAGCAAGCATATATTAAGCAACATTTAGTTGAGGGAAAGCTTTTTGTAGCCGGGAGAGACTCAGCTAATGATTCGGTTGTGATTAGTCTGTCGTTATCGCGTCTTTTAAAGCTAAAGAATGGCGATGCCTTGCGAATGTATTTCGTTGGCGGTAATGAGTCAGTTCCAAGGGGACGTAAATTTATCATTGGAGGAATCTATCAGACGGGATTGGAGGAGTTTGATAAACTGATGGTAATAGGTGATATAAGGCAGATACGTAAGTTAAATGGCTGGGAGGAAGATGAGACAGGAGGGTATGAAATTTATTTAAGCGACTTTGATGATATGGATAAAGTTGCCCGTGGGTTATATAATTACTCTGGCATAGACTTGAATGTCACAACCGTAAAGGAGCGATACCCTCAGCTTTTTGATTGGCTTGATGTTCAGGATGTCAATGTGCTGGTAATATTGATTATGATGACATTAGTGTCAGTTATTGCTATGATAAGCGTGCTTTTGGTGCTAATCCTTGAGCATACAAGGACGATAGGAGTACTACGGGCAATGGGGGCAAGAAAGAGTGAAATTAGGAGGATTTTCTTGATGCAATCATTAAAGATATCTCTTCGGGGGTTATTGTGGGGTAATCTAGTTGGTATGATATTGATTGGCATTCAATATCAATGGCGACTCATTGGGTTACCACAGGAGTCATACTATGTCAGTTATGTGCCAGTCTGGATAGATATCATTACTTGGGTTGTTTTAAATGGGGCAACGTTATTGATATGTACCTTGTTTATGGTAATACCCTCCTACTTTGCAAGCAGAATTCGTCCGGTTGAGGCGATTCGGTTTAGTTAGGCCTCTCGTGTAAAACTAAGGATCAGATAACGGATAAAAATAGCATTTAGAAATGAAAAGATACATTATTATACTTATTGCACTGATTGTTTTAAGCAGTTGTAAAAAGACGACCAAGAGTTATTATTCTGACGGGATAATAAGGTCAGAGATTAGTTATGTTGGCAGTGAGCGTGAAGGTAGAGCCAGATATTATTATCCGAATGGGGCGCTTCAGCAGGAGGCATGGTATAAAGATGATCAGTTGGATGGGATAATGCGTCAATGGAAGGCAACAGGTGTTTTATTGTTAGAGGAGCACTACAAGGGGGGTAAAAAGAACGGCCCTTCGATACAATTTGACATGAATGGGAGGAAGAGTGTAGAGTTGAGTTATGTGAATGACACTCTTGAGGGCAAGGCAAGGGAGTGGTATGGAAATGGGGTACTACGTACGGATGGTATATACAAGCAAGGACGTTATGAAGGAGAGTGGCTGTGGTATGGGATTGATGGCCGTGTTGTTGGGAAGGGGAGTTTTAAAGATGGTACGGGCATCGCTAAAGCCTTTTATCCCAGTGGAAAACTTTTGAGGGTATCGCGGTATGAACAAGGGGTTCATAGTGGAAAGGAAGAGCTTTATGATAGCACTGGAATGTTGGTCAAAGTGCGTGAATATCAGGCGGGAAAGATAGTTAAAGAGCAAACGATTGCAGAGTAAACGCCAGTTTGAATATATTTATCTAAAGTTCAGTAAGTTAATAAGAAGATTTGAGATAAAAAATATTGACTTTAAAGATATCAGAATCAAAGAAAGAACTACCTTTGCCGCATGAATTCACCCTATATGTGGGTTCATTAAAATTATTTTAATTTCCAACTTGTAAACCACATCTAATATTTTAAAAATGAACGTTCAGAAAATACTTGCTGAGCTCGAGAAGAATCATCCGGCTCAACCCGAATTCTATCAGGCAGTACGTGAAGTGCTTGAGTCAATTGAAGAGTTCGTTAACGAAAATCCTCAATATGATGCACATCGTATCGTTGAGCGTTTAGTAGAGCCCGATCGTTTGATTCAGTTCCGTGTAACCTGGGTTGATGATAATGGTGATATCAATGTCAACCGTGGTTGGAGAGTTCAATTCAACAACGCTATTGGTCCTTATAAAGGAGGTTTACGCTTCCACCCAAGTGTAACTCTAGGAACTTTGAAGTTCCTCGGTTTCGAGCAGATCTTTAAAAACAGTTTGACCACACTACCTATGGGTGGTGCAAAGGGAGGTTCTGATTTCAATCCTAAAGGAAAATCAGATGCTGAAATCATGCGTTTCTGCCAGGCTTTCATGCAGGAGTTATGGAGAAATATTGGTCCTGAAATTGATGTTCCAGCTGGTGACATCGGTGTTGGTGGTCGTGAAATTGGTTTCCTCTATGGCATGTGGAAGAAACTCACCCGTGAACACGTTGGTGTTTTAACTGGTAAAGGCCGTAACTGGGGTGGTTCATTAATCCGTCCTGAAGCTACTGGTTTTGGTGGTGTTTATTTTGCACAAGAGATGCTTGCTACTAAAGGAACCAGCTTTGAAGGTAAGGTAGTTACTCTTTCAGGTTTCGGTAATGTAACCTGGGGTGCTGCTTTAAAGGCTGTTGAATTTGGTGCTAAGGTTGTTACCGTTTCTGGTCCTGATGGTTACATTTACGATCCAGATGGTATCAAGGGTGATAAGATCGACTATTTGCTCGAACTTCGTGCTTCTAACAACGACGTTGTTAAGCCTTACGCTGAGAAATATGGTGTTGAGTTCTTCCCAGGTGAAAAACCTTGGGGTGTTAAGTGCGACATCGCTATGCCTTGCGCTACCCAGAACGAATTGAGAGAAGAGGATGCTAAGAAACTCGTTGCTAACGGTTGTATCTGCATCGCTGAAACTTCAAACATGGGTTGTACTCCTGAAGCTATCAATGTCTTCATCAATAATAAAGTTATGTACGGTCCTGGTAAGGCTGTTAACGCTGGTGGTGTTGCTGTTTCTGGTCTCGAAATGTCACAGAATAGCGAAAAACTCAGCTGGACTCGCGAAGAGGTTGACGCTAAGCTTATCCGTATCATGAAGGATATCCACGAAAATTGCGTTAAATACGGTACACAACCTGATGGTTATATCAACTATATGAAGGGTGCTAACATCGCCGGCTTCATTAAAGTTGCTGATGCAATGATTGATCAGGGTGTTATCTAAGGATAATTAACCTTAATTTAAAAGGCTGTCTTGCTTACAAGGCAGCCTTTTTCTTTTCTTGGAACTTCCTGCCACGAGCCTGTTATTAATCGCTATAGATTGTTGATCCCTTTGCTCTTTTTAACTTTTTAATCGTGTATCTTGCATGATAATTGCATCTATTTAGAGCTGTTATTTCTGTTCTGAATAAACTGAAGCGGTTGAATCGGGTCATATTTGATCTCTTTGGCTTTTTCTGTTTTCATTACAACTGAAAATTCCGTTTCTTTAACTCTAAATCTAAATAAGGACATAATGAGAAAGTTCATTCTTTCCCTGGTACTCCTTCTGACTCTTTTAGCTGGAAAGGCGCAGGTTAATATTCCCCATTTTATCTTTGGTGGAATGCAGAATCTATCTGCAGGGAAATACCCTGAAGCTATTCATGATTTGAATATTGTCATTCAGTCTTCACCTGATATGTTTGAGCCCTATTTCTATAGGGGAATTGCCAAATTCAGTTTAGGTGATAATAAGGGTGCTGAAATGGATTTTAATAAATGTCTTGAACTTCATCCGCTTTATGCCGATGCCTTGCATTATCGTGCTATAGTAAGAGATAGACTACAAGATAACGCTAAAGCAATGCAAGACTATAGAGCTGCCTTAAGGATTGAGCCCCTCAACGCAGATATTTATGTTAATCGTGGTATCACATATCTTCAGCAGCGCAAATACCCTCAGGCTATCTCTGATCTTGATTCTGCATTGCTCTTAGATAAGAATCATTCTTTGGCATATCTGGCCAGAGGCATGGCTTATCATTCATTGAAAAATAATACAGCTGCTCTGAGTGATCTTAATAAAGCAATTCATCTGAATATATTCTATACCGAGGGTTATGTTAAGCGGGGAACCATCAAGTATGATTCTACTGATTATGAAGGAGCTCTCGAGGATTTTAACACGGCAATAAAACTGGATGCTAAAAACCCAATGGTCTACTTTAGTAGAGCTCTGACCTATCTCAAGCTTGATAAAAAGCAGGATGCTCTTAATGATTTTGATAAAGTCTTAGAGTTAGATCCTCTAAATTCGGTCACTCTGTACAATCGGGCTCTCATGAGGGCTCAAGATGGGCTGTATAAGGAGGCATTGGCGGATTATAATAAAGTTGTGCAGTTAAATCCCGATAACGTTTTGGTCGCATTTAATAGAGCCGTCCTGCGTCATGAAATGAAAGATTATAAGGGGGCAATAGCAGATTACTCAAGGGCTATTGAGCTTTTCCCCGATTTTGCAAGAGCCTATCTTAATCGTTCTGATGCATGGCAACGACTGGGTAATGAGAAAAATGCCTTTGTTGATAATGAAAAGGGTAGGTCAATCATGAAAAATATCAGTCATAATGCCGATTCAACCTTTTCTCGTTATGCTGATAGTAGTTTCCTGACTCGCGTGGTAGAGTTTGAGGCCGATTTTAGAAACACCTCTGCCGTTGATGGTCATATTCAATATCAGCCGGTTTATGTCGACCTAGAGCGAAATTTCTATATAACCTATTTATATAATGACTCTGTTTATATCGAACAGAAACGGAATAGCCCCTGGCAGAAATGGATTAATGACTTTAACCAAAAGAATGGGTATAAACTTAACTTTGGATTGAGCAATAACACCAATCTTATCCCAGTTGATCAGGTGGGGCGTTATATCGGGTCAATGGATAGTACTCTCAGAATCGGTGAGAATGATCCTATTGGTTATTTCTTTGTTGGGGTTTTGAATGGGATGGTTAGAAATTATAATAGTGCCATAGAGGCTTATAATAAGGCAATCATGTTGAATCATGATTTTGCTTTTGCATATCTTAATAGAGCTAATACCAGACTTCAGCTGCTTGATGAATCATCTGATGCTGATGATTTCCTAAACAGTGTGACCATTGGGGGCTCTAAAGGTGTACAGGAGAATTTTGGGAATGAATCGGTAGATTACAATCCCATAATGAAAGATTACGATCGTGTTATTGCTTTAAAACCTGATTTGGCCATAGCATGGTTTAACAGAGGGAATGTCAAAGCTCGTATGGGGTTATATAATGAGGCGGTTCAAGATTATGATAAGGCCCTTGAGCTTGAGGAGCGTCTTGGAGAGGCTCATTTTAATCGAGCCCTACTGTTAATATATCTCAAGCGTAACGAAGAGGCATGTAAAGACCTAAGTCGCGCAGGTGAACTGGGTATCAGAAATTCTTACAATCTTATTAAGCGCTATTGCGAACAGGAGTAGTAGCCTATGATTATCTGATAGCTAAGGTTGTTCTATGAAGTCGAATAGCTGTAGCTTTGCAGTAAGATTATAAAGAATGATAAGAATTGAAGAGATCACAACATCTCTGAACTATTCATTAGCCCAGCTTCTCGAGCTTGCGGCGGGTATCCTGGATATACCTTTTCATAGAATAGATCATATTGATGTAGTAAAAAGAGCAATTGATTCTCGTAATAAACGTAGGATTCAGTTTGTATTTGCCCTAGATGTTTTTGTTGACCAGGAAGAGAATCTGGTGAATGAATTAATGCTGACTGAACTTGGCAAGGAGAAAACAGTAAGACATCGGGTTCGGGTTGTTGAGCCTTATCTTTATGATATTCCGGTGGTTTCTGGCAAGAGTCATTATCCCCCTGTTGTAATTGGCAGTGGTCCTGCGGGATTATTTGCAGCATTGGTGTTGGCACGGGCTGGACTTAACCCGTTGATTCTTGAGAGAGGATCAGAGGTTAAGCGAAGGGTTACTGAGGTAGAGGCTTTCTTTTCAAAAGGAAGGCTTGATACAGAAAGCAATATTCAGTTTGGAGAGGGTGGTGCCGGTACCTTCTCTGATGGTAAGCTATATACACTTATTAATGATCATCGTACAAAATTCATCTTCACAGAGTTTGTAAAGGCGGGTGCTCCTGATGAGATTCTTTGGGATGCTAAACCGCATATCGGAACGGATAAACTAAGGTCGGTGGTTGTTAATATGCGTCATGAGATAGAGCGGCTGGGAGGTAAGTTTAGATTTAATTCTCTGGTTGAGGATATTAAAACGAAGGATCAGAAAGTAGTTGCCGTTGTTTTAAAGGGTGGCGAAGAGGTTCGATGTGATGATGTTGTACTTGCAATTGGTCACTCGGCAAGAGATACATTTGAGATGTTACAGCGCCGGCAGTTTGGACTTGAGCCTAAGATATTTGCAATAGGTATTAGAATAGAACACCCAAGAGAGGTGATAGATAAGATACAATATGGTGCTTTGGCGGGTGATAAGGCACTGGGGGCGGCAAGATATAAGTTGGCTGTTCAACCTAAAGGGGTTCGACCGGTATATACCTTTTGTATGTGTCCCGGGGGGCATGTTGTAGCTGCTGCATCTGAGAAGAATCACTTGGTAGTTAATGGGATGAGTGAGCATGCGCGAGATAATTTTAATTCTAATAGTGCGCTGTTGGTAAATGTTGGTCCTACAGATTTTTCTGGTTCTCATGCTCTTGCAGGGATAGAGTTTCAACGAAAACTTGAGGCGAGGGCATACCAACTAGGAGGTGGGGGGTATATGGCTCCAGCCCAATTGGTAGGCGATTTCCTCAAGGATAGAATAAGTGAGCGATGTCTGGATGTTCAGCCAACGTACAAGCCTGGTATTAAAATGGCGAGGTTAAGTCAGTTATTACCGGCTCCGGTGGTTAAAAGTATTCAAGCTGCGTTACCCTTATTTGATCAGAAGATGAGAGGTTTTGCTATGAACTCGGCGCTGTTGACCGGTGTAGAGAGTAGAAGCTCTTCTCCTGTAAGGATACCCCGAAGTGAGGATATGCAATCTGCTATTAGAGGAGTTTATCCTACGGGTGAAGGGGCTGGCTATGCTGGAGGTATTGTTTCTGCTGCTATTGATGGAATACGTGTTGCAGAGGCCATTATTAATAAACTTGAGAATAGATAAGGAAGATAGATTTGAAAAAAAGAGTTGTAATCGTAGGAGCCGGTGCGGCCGGTATGCTTGCTGCAATTGCTGCGGCTCAACAAGGGTCAGAAGTTACCATTTTGGAGAAAATGGATCGTCCGGGTAGAAAGATTGCGATAACGGGTAAGGGTAGATGTAATATTACCAATAGTTCATCAATGAGTCAGTTTCTTGAGAAGACGGGGCCTGATTCCCGGTTTCTTAAGAACTCATTTGCCCGCTTTTTCAGCAAAGAGATCATAGAGATGTTAGAGCAAGAGGGGGTAGCTGTTGTGGAAGAGCGCGGTGGTCGTTATTTCCCGGAGAGTCAGAAGGCTGCCGATGTCAATAGAGCTTTAACTAGTAGGATGGCGAAATTAGGAGTTAAGGTAATGACGAACTGTAGAGTTGAATCGCTAATAATTGATTCAGAAACAGTGACCGGAGTAAAGTTGATAAATGGAAGAGCTATTGTGGCTGATAGTGTTATTATGGCTACTGGTGGTGTAAGTTACCCAGGCACCGGTTCTACGGGTGATGGCTATAAAATATTGAAGGAGGTTGGCCATAAAATTGTTAATCCGAGACCATCGTTAGTGCCTATCCTGACCAAGGGAGATCTCGCTGGTCGACTTCAGGGTCTTGCATTAAAGAATGTCACTGCGGCAGTTTGGAAAGGCGGTAAAAAGATAGGTGAGGAGTTTGGGGAGATGCTATTTACCCATTTTGGGCTGTCAGGGCCTATTATTCTTACATTATCAAGACGTTTTTCCGCTCAGTTAGAGAATCCGGAGGATCTGATAATAACAGTTGATTTAAAGCCAGCTTTAGATCATCAAAAGCTTGATTTGCGACTTCAGCGGGAGTTAGAAGAGCATGGAAAGATGTTAATGCATAATATCCTTCATAGTTTGATGCCATCAAGTATGGTGGATGTCTGTTTGGAGGAGACGCAGATTGATGGTGCATTAGCTGGGCATCAGTTGAAGTCAGATCAACGAAAGAGACTCAGAAACTGGTTGAAGGAGGTTCGTTTTCAGGTGACCGGAGTTAGAGGATTTCGTGAGGCAATCATTACAGCTGGGGGGGTAAGTACTAAAGAGATTGATCCCAAAACCATGCAATCTAAGATTGTTAAAGGGCTATATGTTGTTGGGGAGTTACTGGATTTAGATGCCGATACAGGCGGTTATAATCTTCAGATCGCTTTTTCAACAGGGTGGGTTGCAGGCGTTTCTTGTTCGAGTGAAATACATAAAAATCAGAATTAGTGTATTTTTGGCATATTTATGGATAGCTAATAGGTTCGATTTACGTATTGAAAGAATGAGAATATGGTAAGAAAGACAAGAAAAGTGCTTCGGCAGATAAGAGAGCCATTTGCTGAGTTTGTACATAATGAGGCATCTGGTGGTATAGTTCTTTTGTTAGCAGCAATTTTGGCTTTGATTGTAGCTAATTCATCATTTGTCGGGTTATATGATGGGTTTCTCCATATGCATTTAGGCTTTCGATTAGGTGATTTTTATCTTGATAAGACGCTTCATCATTGGATTAACGACGGCTTAATGGCAGTCTTTTTTTTCCAGGTGGGGTTAGAGATCAAGCGCGAGCTGGTTGCCGGTGAGTTATCGACACCTCAGGGAGCGGCATTCCCGATGGTGGCGGCAATTGGTGGTATGGTTGTTCCGGCAATACTTTTCTCTTTAATTAATTTAGGTGGAATTGGTTCACATGGTTGGGGAATTCCAATGGCTACTGATATTGCGTTTGCCCTTGGTGTTATGATGCTCTTGGGTAAAAGAGTCCCGGTACAATTAAAGATCTTTGTCACAGCATTGGCTATAGTCGATGATTTGGGCGCTGTTTTAGTGATAGCTCTCTTTTATACTGAACAGATTCAATTTACATACCTTCTTTTCGCTGGCTTGATTCTACTGTTTCTTGTTATTGGTAATCGTTTTGGAATGAGAAAGCCGGTTTGGTATATCTTACCCGGATTGATTCTTTGGTTTCTAGTTCTGAAAAGTGGTGTTCATGCAACAGTAGCTGGTGTTTTATTAGCGTTTACAATCCCTGCCGGTGCTAAATTGAATACTGATGAATTCATGGAGACCATGGAGAGGTATCTTAAAAGATTCTCACGGACGGGGGATGATGATATTACAACCCTGACTCATCCGCAAGTAGATTCTGTGCAGGCTCTAAAATTGACCTGTCAGCAGGTTGAGGCACCTCTACAACGGCTGGAGCATGCTCTGCATCCTTGGGTGGTCTGGTTTATTATGCCTCTGTTTGCGTTTGTGAATGCTGGTGTAACATTCTCGGGTTCATTTATTGAAACGATTAGTCATCCGGTTGCACTCGGTGTAATTGTGGGTCTTTTTGTCGGTAAACCACTTGGGATTCTTCTGTTTGTAAAGCTTGCCGAGATGCTTAAGCTTATTAAAGTGCCCGAGAGTATCTCCTTTATGCATCTTTTAGGTGCCGGTATGTTAGCCGGTATTGGGTTTACTATGGCTCTCTTTATTAATAGCCTGGCTTTTAATGACCAGCATTTAATTGACATTGCTAAGACTGGTATTCTGATTGCATCGTTGATCGCAGGGATCGTTGGAACGCTCTTCTTGCAGTTTAAAAAAGAGGAGCCTTCTGCCGATAGTGAATAGTAGAAACTAAGTATTCTTGATATCTTAACTCTGATAAGAAACCAACTTATCAGAGTTTTTTATTGGACTATCTATCTCTAAAGTCTTTCTTCTTGGTTAGCTTCAAATCCTGAAGCATAGATGCTTTAACATTGATTTGGAAGTTCCATGATTTCATTGTGCCAAAAGGGATCCAGTTGAAGCGCATCTCCCAACAGTGGAGGTCACGATAGAGGTTCAACGAAGAATAAGTAATTTTCTTTGACTCGAAGTCATATCCGGTCTGGAATTGAAACTTCCATTTAGGAGTAATACTGACATCACCACTGAATCTAAGAGTTTGAATTAGTGTTGATTTATTGCTTCTTACACCTGAGGTAAACTGTTCGTTGGTTCTGTAGTTAAAGTCGTAGCTTACATTAAAGTTCCATGGTACGGTAAAGTCTACATAGTTATCCGGATTGTAATAGATGTCGTACTGTTCAGGGTTTTCCGGAAGATAAGATGGTTTAGGTTGGGGTGTATTTTTTAGGTTAGTGTTGTCGTCTTTCTTTCCGGTAGTTTTGCTTGAAGAGAAGTTGTAATTCAAGGAGAAGTTCCAGCTGGTTGATTGCAAACGGAGCAATCTTTTATTTACGTCCCATTCAAAACGGTTATAGTTCCGACCAAGGCTATCAACGGCATAAGGATCCCAGGAGGAACTGAAGTTGAGTGTAAGTTTATCCTTGATAAGAGTAGTACGGCCACTCATTGTGATTTTTGATAGGTTCAAAGAGTCACGGGTAAGGTCGTAAGACCCGGAGATGGTGAAGTTTTCAATCAGTTTTATATTCTTAGTTCCTGTTACGGTATCCGCTGCTGATTTAACCTTCATCTCCAGATTGTTGGTAACAGAGAATCCTATAGCACCTGATCTGCTGGATGCAGGTGAGCCATATATTGTCCCTTCGAAGATGCTGTACTTCCCGATGTTACCGGCACGATCCTTTTGGTAATATTTGTAATACCCCCAGAATGGGTCTGAGAAGTCAGGGTTAAAGCTGAATGATAAACTCGGTTGAATAGTATGTCTGATCTTCTTAATAGGGCCTCTTTTAAAGGTGAACATTCCGTATAGGGTAGTTGATAGGCTTGAGGTAAAACGAAACTCATGAGCAGCGTTAAACTCGTTCACTTGTTGGTTGTAGTTTTCTTGATAGTATGTCTCCCCATCAATGACGGTACTGTCGGCAATCCATTGTTTACGGATTGATTGCCCATACCATCGTTCAGTAAGATTGATTGAGTTGTTGAAGCGAAGGTATTTGAATAGCGTGATATTGCTTGCAATGGGAATAGTGTGCTTCATCCCATACTTCATCTCCTTAGACCAATCACCCTGAAAAATAGTAGAATCAGTGGTATTATATCTGTTTTCTGCATTAGCCGAATAGTTAACAGAGATATTCTCATACCATCTTAGTTTTCCAACCTGTTTGGCTCTGCGAAAGGGGTAGAAGCGATTGGCGGTAAGGGTCATCTGAGGCAGAGTAATATCAATAGTTTTGTTGAGTGTGTTTTGTGAATGAGAGGCACTTGCAGAGAAGTTAAAGTTATCACCCAGGCGAGCCTGGTAAGTGATGCTTGAACTGAATGTGTTGCTTAGGTAATCGTTTGAACTAACAGGGTTGTATCTATTGAACTTACTTGAAACAATATTCACATTTGCTGTGAAAGTACGATATGGATTTGCTTTTGGATCTTGACGGTGTGACCATCTGATGGCAAAGTCTTTTCTATCAGAGTAGTTAGTCGCATACTTTTCTCCTTCGATATTACGGGCAAAATTCAAGTTAAGTTCACCGCTATAGCGATAACGGTTGACATACCGAAAGACTGGTTTTAATGCCCAGCTACCGCGACTGTAGATATCACCAGTAAGGGTAAGGTCGGTATAGTCGTTTATAGCCCAGTAGTAACCGCCGTTCTCCAGATAGAAACCACGGCTGGCAGATTCTCCGAATGTTGGTATAATGATTCCAGAGCGTTGTCCTCTTTTGTTTGGGAAAATCCCAAAAGGCAAAAATAATGGTGTTGGGATATCCTCAATGACCAACCAGGCTGGACCCGTTACTATCTTGTTATCGGGAATAACTTTCGACTTGTTAAATTGAAACTCAAAATGTGGATGATCAAGATTACAAGTGGTGTATTTCCCATGAAGGATATTAACAGTGTTATCTTCAAATTTCTTGACAACTTCACCATGTAGGAAACCTTCTCCCTGTTCTGTTATAACGTTTTTAATAAGCCCCTTCTTAGAATCAAAGTTGTAGGTGATTTGCTTAGCCTTAAACTTGTTTTGCTTCTCAGTGAAAATCGGATTACCCTGTAGTTTCCCTGTTGAATCAGGGGTTCCTGTAGAGGTTACGGTTTTTTTGCTAAAATCGGATTCAATATAGTTACCATCAAGGGTTATTTCCTGATATTTCACTTTGGCATCCTTGAACATATAGATCTGTTTGTTCTTGATGTTGAATCTGATAGAATCCTGAGCTGTGAAAAGAACAGGAGCCTCCAATGGGGGCTTTTTCGATTTCTTAAGTGAATCAGGGGGACGGATCGAATCAATAGTTTTAGTTAGAGAATCGTTAAGTTGGGTTTTCAATTGGTTAGTATCGGGTATAGTAAGGGAGTCTTTACTTTTATTTGATATAAGTGTGTCCGGGAGACCTGTTTTTATAGACGGTTGGTGAAACTCGTAGGTGTTTTGGTTTTTTAGTGCATTAAGAGTGGTTTCCGGGAATAGAAAGAAAAGCGTAAAACAACTGATTATTCCCCACTTAACTCGCAATATTGCGTGAATGGAGATCTTTACAGGTTGGTAGTAGCTAGGCAACAGACGAAGCTTTATCACTAAATAGATTATCTTTACGTAACAATTGTCCACTACACCGGTTCCCCTAATGTATAACCGGTAGTACTTGATTAACAACATTTACCGATGATACTCAAACTGCCGGTCTGTGGTTCACTTTCGGGCATCAAAACTAAGAAATTAATCGCTATGATGGTGAGGTTTGGCTTAAAAAGGCTGTTGTTCATTTTATTCTCTCTCTTCTTTGCTACAGTGTCTATGCAAGGGCAAATGCGTGACGGGAAGATTAAGAAGGTTGTAATTGATGCTGGTCACGGAGGGAAGGATCCGGGGGCAATGGGTCTTAGGAGTAGAGAAAAGGATATTGCTCTTTCTATAGCATTAAAGGCTGGTAAGTATATATCTGAGAACTTTCCTGATGTGGAGGTGATTTATACCCGAAAAACGGATGAGTTTATTGAGCTATATAGAAGAGCTGAGATCGCAAATGAGCAGCATGCCGACCTTTTCATCTCAATTCATTGTAACTCTTCAACGTCGAATAAACCTTATGGTGCTGAGACTTACGTGATGGGTTTGCATAAAACCAATGCTAATCTTGAGGTTGCTAAAACGGAGAATGCTGCTATTCTTTATGAGGAGGATTATTCTAAGAAGTATGACGGGTTTGATCCAAATTCTCCGGAGGCACATATTATTTTCTCCTTATACCAAAACGCCTACCGGTCATATAGTCTTAAACTTGCGTCACTTACTCAATCACAAATAGTTGAAAGATCAAGTCGTTTTGACAGAGGTGTTAAAGAGGCAGGTTTCTGGGTGCTTTATAAAACTGCCATGCCGGGGATCCTGATTGAGGCTGGATTTATTAGCAATAAAGAAGAGGAGAAGTATCTTGCTTCTGAGATAGGTCAAACGGTGATTGCTTCATCGGTCTATCGTGCATTTAGGGATTATAAGACCTGGGTGGCATCTCAAGGGGGAAAACCTATAGAAGATGTAGATCAGGGAAAGAGTGAGATTATTGCCGATGAAGAGGTTTCTCCTAAAAGTGTTGTCGAAGAGAATCAGAAGCCTTCTCAACACGATTCAGATGTAGTTTGGCGGGTTCAGGTAGCCTCCTCTCCGGAGAAGATCTCATTGAAAAGCAAGAAATTCAAAGGGCTCAAAGATATCTTTGAATACGAGCATCAAAGGATGTATAAGTATACTGCCGGTGCGTTTTCAACTCCTGATTCGGCCAAGAAATATATGTCAGAAGTCAGGAAACTTGGTTTCAAGGATGCTTTTGTCGTGCCATTCTATAATGACCATAGGATAAGTGAGGAACAAGCGAAGGATTTAGTAAAGACTAAACAGTGAGTTTAGTTCTATCTTTGTAGAAAAAATATAACATCTAGACTTGTGAAGATAAGAAAAGAGGTAACTATAGGTTTAAGTTTTGCAGGTACCATAATACTCTTTATTTGGGGTTTTAATTTCCTTAAGGGAACTGATCTGTTCACTCCAAAACGTGAGTTCTTTGCCCTGTATAATAATGTCGGCGGATTAGTTGTTTCTAATCCTGTTGTAATTAGTGGGGTAAAGGTTGGAACCATCTCATCTGTTAAGTTTCATCCCGGTGATAATGGGTTGGTAGTAGTTAAGATGCTACTTACCACAGACTTTCCAATTCCTTCTGATTCGAGAGCCAGAATATATAGTAGCGATCTTATGGGCTCTAAAGCTATGGAGATTGTTCTTGGAGGAAATGCTACTCTAGCAGCCTCTGGTGATACTTTGACTGGTGAAATTGCAACAGGGTTAACTGAGCAGCTGGTTTCTGAGTTAGTCCCATTAAAAGACCGGGCCGAAGCCATGATGCTCCGTGCTGACTCAGTTCTGATGGCGGTCAATAATGTTCTTACCCCTTCAACGCAGGACAATCTGAGGCATACTCTTGCCTCTTTAGATAAGACTATGGTGCAGATTGAAGGTATGACTACCCGTCTTAACTCAATCATAGGTAACCAACAACAGAGCATTGAAGGAATACTGAAAAATACGGAGTCATTCACTGCTAATCTGAAATCGAATAATCAGAGTATTACAAGACTGATTTCTAACCTTGAGAAGGTAAGTGATACCTTGGCTGCTGCACCTCTGGGAAGAACAATAACCGAGTTGGAGGGCACCGTTGCCCGTGCCAA
The DNA here is from genome assembly GCA_021286705.1 of Sphingobacteriia bacterium. GTDB lineage: Bacteria > Bacteroidota > Bacteroidia > Bacteroidales > TTA-H9 > JAJTBW01. The sequence goes on along the minus strand of JAJTBW010000008.1, from coordinate 6,234 downwards.
TCTATTATTGAAAGGCATTGAAGAGGGGCAGGGTACTGCTGGTCAGCTCCTGAAAAATGATTCTCTATATAGAGCTCTGAACAGATCAGCTGTTAACCTTGAAGTGTTACTTAAAGACCTTAAAGAGAACCCTGGTCGTTACGTTAAGTTCTCTCTTTTCTAGACCTTTTTTCAGCAACACATTATCTCAAGAAATGAGAAAACCGGTAGATTCCTTATGGAGCTACCGGTTTTTTTATAATATCTGCTAAGAATTGATATTTCTAATTGAGGTTCCCTTTTAGGGTTGAAGTTATAATAGTTAGGTTTAATTATTTATGAACCTCACGGATAAATTTTTCAACCTCAGGAACACCACCTTGATAGACCAGATAGCCATTGTATGGTTCTCTTTCAGTGATCTCATCATTAACGGGTGTAAGCATGAGTCTCTTGACCTCTTCAGGGTCGTCAGTCTGACCAAGAACCCAACCTAACTTGATATAGGCTGTTTCAGGTAGCATGTTTCCAAGAGGTACTATGCCTTTAGCCATCATATCACGTCCAGTGTCGTAAACAAACATATGAGCATATCCCCAGATAGTCTGAACGGTCATAAACATGTGTACACCATTCTTATGTGCTCTTTCGATAGCGGGGTATAGTTCTTTGTTGACATGACCAAGACCGGTTCCAACGATGATGATGCCTTTATAACCCAGATCAACCATGGCATCTAAGACATCGGGTTTCATTGCAGGGTAGTAGTAGAGCATAGAAACCTTATCAGAGAAGAAGGGTTTAATTATTACGTTATTATCCTTTCTTCTGGGATTGAATTTCTCTTTAATAGGAGTGACCCCTTTTCTGGTAATCATTGCTACTGGAGTATCACCTATTGTTCTGAAGGTTGACCTATAGCTGGAGTGCATCTTTCTGACACGGGTTCCTTTATGAAGCAGACCGTATTCATCACTGGTTGGGCCAAACATACAAACCATCACCTCCGCAATGTTACCGTGACCTGCTGCAGTCATAGCATGCATAAGATTTAAAGCTGCGTCAGAGCTTGGTCTGTCACTAGATCTTTGAGAACCTACAAGAATGATAGGTACAGGGGAATTCTGAACCATAAAGGAGAGGGCTGCGCCTGTATGTGAGAGTGTATCTGTACCGTGTCCAATAACGATACCATCAACCCCATTCTCGATCTCTTTGCCGATGGCCTGAGCTAAAGCTACATACTGTTTAGGTCCCATGTTTTCGCTAAAGACGGCAAATAGTTTTTCAGTCTCAAGGTTACAGATATCTGCCAACTCAGGAACGGCTCCATAAAGCTCGCCTGGAGTAAAAGCCGGGATTACTGCTCCTGTACGATAGTCGAGACGGGAAGCGATGGTTCCGCCAGTGCCGAGTAGCTTTACCTTCGGCAGTCCCGGTGTTACAGGAAATTGTTTTTCTGGAATCTTATAGTTAGCCTTTTTGTAGCCTAACTCTTTCATCGTAGTGATGGTTGATGTGTCTATGCCGATATTGTAACCTGTGACAATCTTCATTACAATATGCTTGTCATCATCATTTTCTGATCTGGGAAGAATAGTACCGTTGAAGGTGCCTCTCGTTGTTTCAATTACAGCTTGCCCCCAAACCCTAACATTGAACTGTTTAAGCAGTTCCAGAGCATGCCCTTTATATCCTTGGAAAAAATCTTCGTTCATGACAACTTAGTTTTCACTGTTAATTTCGCTTATTCCCATTTTGCAACATCTCTATTGCTTTTACAATTCTGCGATTTCTTGTTTCGATCTTCTTGGCTTCATTAATCCAGTTAACATACTCTTTCCGGTGGGTGTATGACTGTTTATAGTATAACTCAGTCAATCCTTCGATGGTACTCATGGCTTGAATAAAGTCTTCGGGAACGACAATTTCGGGTCGTTGACGATTACGATCGGGAAGGCTTCCGGGTCTTATTCTTACTGCCGACCAGAAATCATTAATGCTTACCTGTGATACAGGTCTGAATCCACTATCAAAGACTATCTTCCAACCCTCATCTCTATGGAGATCACTTCCGTATCCAGAGCTTTTCTTTGGATAGATAATCCAAATTACGCCCTCATTTTCTACACATTTCATGAAGGGGAGATAGACGGCTGATAAATCTGCCTGACTAAGAGTAAACAGGAGTGCAGAATGAAATCGTTCAGTCGTGTCGTTTGTCAGACTTCCGAAATTAACTGCATTGGTAAAACAATCGGGAACTGGTTGGTCGGTAAATCGAACCAACAGTTGATTGTTATTTGAAACTCTTAGTTTGCTGAGTAGATCCATTGGATTAGCCTTGTTGATCTAGATGTGTTTTTCTACTAAATCGCAGAGGTGCTTGAGGTCAATGTTACCGGTTGCTGAAGCATGTAACTGACCCATTATCCAGCTTACCATGTTGGCTCTGTTATTGGTCATTGCAACCTCAGCAAATTTCTGCTTCAGGAATGGGATTCTGGCTATTAAATCGTTTTCAGAGATAGCCTTGAAGCCTATGGTAACCAGGGCTGATTCAAAGTCAAGTTTAGGATGAAGATAAACCTCTGGAAGAAGTTTTCTTGCGATTCTGGGATCAAGCCTCTTTTGCTTTAAGAACTCAATCATTGCAGCAATGCGGTTGTAATCGAATGCACTGTTTGCCCCATTTTGTCCTTCAACATATTTTAAAGTATGACCAATAAGAGCAACGGCGAATCGGGGATTACAATCAAGTTCTGTTACAAGTTTATAGATAAGAGGGTATAGGTTCTTACTAAAGATGTAGGTATAAGTGTCTTCAGGAGTACCCCACTCTTTGAGTTGGTTATAGCGTTCAATGACCTCTTCGGGAACAGATTTACGGAGCTCCTCAATATAGGTATCAGCTAAAGATATAGGGGCAGAATCGGTATCAGGGTACATTCTGTCTGCACCGGGAAGTACTCTTTCAAATATTGTCGTGCCGTTTCCGAATGATTTACGTGTTTCAGGTGGTATTCCGTCAAAAGCCATCATGCATCTTTCAGTGATGGTATCCAGAGCTGTATTGACATCATCCTCAGGACCCCAGAAGAGCATCTGAGCATCATCATCAGAGGCGTTAAACATCTGGGCTATTCTTGACCAATCTTCATCATTAACCACATAGTCTAATGATTCACTGGTGGTCATGTTTGGTTTTTCAATACAAGCAATAACCTTTAATCGATCGCTAATCTCATTAGCAAAAGTCTGCCCTGGTTGTGTGAAGTGAGAAAGAATGCCTTTGAAGAAAGGTAAGTTAATCGCAATTATCTTGAATTTCTGATCTCTAGCATTTACCAGAGGTTGATAATCGAACTTAAAATCAAAGAAGTTTATCTTTTTATGGGCAAGCTGCCAATTCTCTTTGGAAACGCGCTGTTTTATTTTGTCACGCATTAGAAGTAGAGACCATTGACGAAAAGCTTCTACGTGCGTTAACTCCGGAATCCAACGGGTATGTGCTACCCCTTTGATCTCAACTCTATGACCACCGCGACAGCTTACGTTGACATCTTCACGGCCAGCACCAATACCGGTACGGACTAAACCCGTACTTCTGTTAAGGAATCTGATGTAATTGCAAGCCTCTTTAACCTCATCGGGGTTAACCATCTCAGGATAGGTTACCGTTTCAATTAGCGGCATGCCCAGACGGTCTGTCTTATATACCCTATTATGGCCGATATCACTGATTTCTCGGCAACTATCTTCTTCGAGAGATAGTTGGATTAATTTGATCTTTTTATTCCGTAGTGGAATCTCACCTTCAACACCAATGATGGCTGTCCTTTGAAAACCCGTAGGAATACTTCCGTCAAGATACTGCTTTCTTGTAATGTGAACTTCTCCTACGATGTTCAACTTAGATAGTAAAGAGATTCGGATTGCTATATCTAAAGCTTGTCTGTTTAGTGGGAAAGGAGGGGTGTCATCAACCTCGTATGTACAGGTGGTTTGATGTTTCACCCGATAAGTAATGTTCTTACGAGTTTTAAACTCCATTAATGCGGTTCCGTCATATTCCCCTAATTCAGAGAGGGTAGGCCGCATGTGCCTGATTACTTCGGCATCATAATCGTCACTCTCGTGAAACTTTCCGGCAGGGCAGTTACAGAATAGTTTTTTGTCTGTAGCAAGTTGTTGGTGAACCTCTAGTCCTGACATAAAGCCGATCCGATCATAATCGGCTTGGGTAGCATCCTTACGATTGACATAGCCTGCCTGTCGGCGTGTCTCTTCATAATTAGCCTTCGCAAATGCTCCGCCTTTCCCTTTGTTATTATAACGCTGGGTCTCCTCGGAGGTTAATCGTTGTTTGGTCATTGCTGATAGGTGTATGGTTGTAATTCGACTTTTACAATAAAGTTCAAATGTAGCGATAGAATTTTAATCTTTAACCCCCTATTCCCCTACTTTTTATCGTTCAAACTGAGATTTGTTAATCTGTTATTACATTCAAATGGTCGTTCACGTTAATTGACAAGCAAAAGCTTAACTTTGCGCTAGAATTAATGACACAATGCCATCATTCAGAAAAGAACTCTCCATCTTATTTGGTCTACTTTCGCTTGCGCTCTCTCTGTCAGCCCAACTTCAAAACGAGTCAGGTAAGAAATTGATTCTTGTCAAACAGGCTACCCTTGGTATCAGTGAAATTAAAGCGGGTGTCGAGACCACCCGGTTCGTGGGCGATTGCATCTTTGAACATGAAGGTGCTCTCATGTATTGCGACTCTGCCACGCTCTATAATAGTGCTAACCAAATGAAGGCCATCGGTAATGTCTATATGAATATTGGGGATACCCTGTTTATCTATTCTGATAGCCTTTTCTATGATGGTAATCTGAAAACAGCAACGCTCTACGATAACGTTAAACTTATTGATACCACTGCTGAACTCTCAACAGATCTGCTTATCTATGATCGCATGATTGAACGTGCCCATTATCCTAACTATGGGGTGATTGTCAGCGACTCCAATCGCCTGACCTCTATCAATGGGTACTATTATACCTCTCCTAAAGAATTTCTTTTTCAGAATAATGTCGTACTGACAAATCCGGATTATGTGCTAAAGAGCGATACACTGCTGTATAAGTCAATGGTCAAAACGGCTATCATCAGAGGACCTACAACAATAACCGGAAAGGATAGATATGTTTATGCCGAGAGCGGTTGGTATGACACTCGCTTCGAGAATGCTCATCTTCGTAAGAAGGTTTTTATCAGAGATAAGGATAGAACACTGAATGCCGATACGGTATACTATCAAAAGAAAATCAACTATGGAGAGGCGTTTGGACATGTTATTATGCACGATACCACTCAAAATATCTTTGCATTAGGAAAGAAAGCAAAACTATTTGGCCAAAAGGAACTAGCCTGGATTACTGGCAACACTGAGGCTCGCATGGTTGATAAGAAGGATACTCTTTTTCTGCACGCCGACTCCTTAAAGCTAATCTATGATACCGTGAAACAGGATGGCAGGTACCTCTATGGCTTTCATCATGTCAAGTTCTTCAGAAAGGATATGCAGGGTGTCTGCGATTCTATTGTCTACTCTAAAGTAGACTCAATGGCTACCATGTTTGGCCGCCCAGTTCTCTGGAATGAGAATAATCAACTGACTGCTGATACTATATATCTATGGACAAGCCATCAAACGGCTGACTCCTCTCTCTTTAAAGGAGATGCCTTTATTGTGCAAGAAGATGACTCAATCAATCTCTCTTATAATCAGGTAAAAGGTCGGGATATGAGAGCCTACTTTAGAGCTGATAGCCTTAGAACGGTCTATGTTAACGGAAATGCCGAAACGGTATATTATAGCCGGGAAGAAGATAGAACATTGGTTGGTATCCTATATCTTTTAAGCTCTAAAATCAGACTAAACTTTGGCGGAAATGAGATAAAGGAGGTTATTTATATTGAAAAGCCTGATGGTGGAATGTATCCTGAGAAAGATTATCCCACCGACAAACTTAGGCTTAAAGGCTTTATCTGGAATGAGAAGGATCGCCCTAAGTCAAAAAAGGAGATATTTATTCACAGGGAGTAATAGATCATGACTACAATTTATCAAACTGATCAGGAGTAGCTATAGATTATTAATTTATTTTATCTTTTTTAATCATTGTTGTCCGGCTAAATTACAAAAACAGGGTTGTTCTAAAAATACTTTTTGATATACAGTATGTTAGA
>JAJTBW010000209.1 GCA_021286705.1 Sphingobacteriia bacterium | reverse complement strand
AAAGTCAATCCAGATATCATGGAATGTCTGGAGGAAGCAAAGAAAATAGCTAAAAACCAAAAAGCTTAATCATTTGTATCTTTAAAAAAAGGCTACCATTTAAACGGTAGCCTTTTTTTATAGTCTTTTTAAAGACCGTTTCTATCTATTTATGCCTCAACACAAAGCCAGTCAAGGAAGGAACTACTAATTTTCCACCAGAAACCTCTTTTCCAGAAAGCAAATCAACATAAGAGCCACTCTCTAAAGCAAACTCTCCATCAATTGTATCAGCATTAAGAATCACGATTAACTTATCATCATTATTCTTCCTCTCATAAGCCAATAATTTACCCTTAGAGGCGAGAAATTCAACCTCACCATCCATCAACACCTTATTATGATTTCGAAGGCTAATAATCGATTTATAAAACGCCAAATGGTCAAGGTTTGCTCCTATTCTCTCGTACTCTTTAGGTCCTGTCTGGATATTTCTTCTATTCTCATCATTAAACTTCATCTCAGGCCACCAAATAGGCTTACGACAGTCGGGGTCATCCGCACCAGTCATACCTAGTTCATCACCATTCCAGATAGAAGGAGAACCAGGAATTGTGAATTGATGAATAAGATAAAGTCTTACACGTTTATAAGTTTCTTCAGATGGGAACCCGGTGATATAATTAGGATCTTCCGCTGGATTAGCATGGTATTTATACTTGCCAGGGTTTGCAAAACAGGTGAGTAACCTTGGGGAGTCATGTGTTGCATTAACATTCATCTGACCATAGCGATAAGGAACAGACAATCTATTCCATTGGAAGTTTAATGAATCTATTAATTCAGTAGCACTAACGCCTGGATTTACCCCCGTAAAGAAATCGCGTGCAGGGCGATAAATCTGATAAAACATTACAGCATCAAAGGCATCTCCACTATTGTAGGGTACAGGATTCATTAATCGATTTGGCCATTTTTCCCACCAAATTTCACCAACCAAATAGGCATCTGGCTTAACTGATTTAACAAAACTTCTGTAATCACGCCAAAAACCCATAGGAATCTGATCAGCCACATCCAATCGATAGCCATTAATACCTTTTGCCGTGTCGCCATCAGGTGCTAACCATCTTTTGGTAACATCAAAGATGTGTTGCTTTGGTCCCGGAGCAACATTTCCTTCAAATGGCATCCCATTTACTCTCTCTTGTTTGAGATCAACTTTTCTCAATTCCGGAAGGCTCTGAACGTTAAGCCATCCTTTATACTGAAATTCATTTTCAAGTGTCTTTGGATCGTCAAATGAGACAATCTCATACCAATCTTTATATGCAGATTTCTCACCATTTTTCATAATATCCTGCATAGCCCAGAACTGTACGCCTGTATGGTTCCATGAGTAATCAAGAATGACTTTCATTCCACGTTTATGAGCCTCTTCAACTACTTTTAAGAAGAGCTTATCCGCTGAAGTCCACTTCCACGTTGAAGGGTCAGATGGATTCTCAGTCTTCATCAACTCGATATCTCCCTTTGGATCGGGACCAAAGTTCACATCAATATGATGGTAATTTCTTGCATCATACTTATGCAGTGAAGGAGCATCATTTAGAGGATTAAAATAAATGGCTGTTATACCAAGATCTTTTAAATAGTCGAGTTTATTCAACACTCCTTGTAAATCGCCACCGTACCTGCGATGCTGAAGGGTCTCACGAAAAGGCTTTCCACTTTTCTGCGCCCAAGCCTCCTGCTCATACCAGTCTTGTGACCAAGGTGTAATTTTCCAATCTGGTGGAACAGGAAATGAGGATGTTGAAACTGAAATGGTTTCAGGAGTAGGATCATTTGTTGTATCTCCGTTAGAGAATCGTTCAACAAAGATTTGATACCATACTACTTCAGATGCCCACTTTGGTGGGTCTGTAATATTAGTTTTTGTGCTTGAAGAGCCTGCGCAACCAAACAGAAAGAGCAAGGCAACAAGACTTAAAATTGGTGAATAGAGTCTTTTCATAGAATATAATATTACATAGGGTTATTACAAAGACTAAGCCAGCATAAAATATCACGAAAACAAACTGATAATGAATCTAATGCCAAGCTTAATAAGGAACATACTAATTGATGTTTTCCAACCATCTATTTAGTAAAAAGGGGCTACCCTAAACTGGATAGCCCCAACAACGAAACGACGGATAAACCTTAGTTTTTCTTCAGAGTGTATTTGTAAACCGGAGAGCTAAGGTCAAGAGTAACTGTATAATTTCCTGCTTCACCAACAGAAATATTATCACCACCTTCGTCCAAAATTCCATCTGCTCCAGTATCGCCATAGTTGAGATCCCATCCGTCATTAGCACGGAATTTGATACCACCTACAGTCAGATCAAGAGTTATAGTCAAAAGTTTAGTAGCAGGATCGTAAGTTAAATTTTGATCGCTATCCCATCCAGTAGATGTAGCATCACCAATGATACCCCAATCAGTTCTTGAGAACTTATGAGTTAATGCGGCTAGATCAACATTCAGTTTATAAAGACCAGCAGGTCCAGCAGTGTTGATGTTAGCACCACCAGCATTCAATGTTCCATCAGCGGCATCATCACCATAGTTTACACTCCAGTCGGTACTTACTGTATACTTAAACTCAGCATTATCATCTTTAAAATAGATGTAACCTTCGTAATTAGTATTAAACTTCAAAGATCCAATTGCAGTAGCAGAATCACCAGGAGTCCATGAATTAGGTGTCTGAGAACCTCCGGGAACGAACAATAAAGGATAATTGATTTTCACGTAGTAAGGTAGAATTGCAACAGCAATACTATCTGAATACTGCATACCAGTGGCATCAGCCACCTTAGAAGCAACCCTGAAAACATAATTAACCTTTTGTGGGTTTGCGGGAGCTGGATTGATTCCAATGAATTTAGCATTCAAATCCTCATAAGTGATAGAATAACTGGTCTCATTGTCTAAAACGGCTAAAGTTGAAGCATTTTTGAAGCCATTACCGGCAACATCAAACTGAACATAATAGCTCACTGATGCTTGGAATCCATAATCGGCAGCACTCCAATTAAATGTCACCTTTGTTGTAGGTGCAGTTTTATCAATAACTACCTCAGTAGGATTGTTAGCTGCGGCAAATGTTGCTTTGCCTTCTTTGTAGATTGCTTGTGTTTCATCTTTATCACAAGATACAAGAGTGAAGACACCAAGTAATGCTATGATTGAAAATATTACTTTTTTCATAGGATAGATCTTTTTCTATTAGTATCCTGTATTTTGTTTTAAATTAGGATTAACCCCTAAATCAGTGGAGGGAATTGGATAGAGATTTCTATATCCATCTACACTAGTTCCATCTTTTACTTTTCCTTTCCAAGGCCATAAGTACTCACCGCCGGTGAATTTACCAAAGCGGATAAGGTCGGTTCTGCGATGACCTTCCCAGAAAAGTTCACGTGCCCTTTCATCCAATATAAACTCTGGTGACAATTGACCTGAGGTAATATTTCCACCTCCTACAGACTCATAAGCACGATCACGTATTTCATTAATGTAACCTGCTGCAGTATTTAAATCACCACCTACTCCGCCACGAATAACAGCTTCAGCATAGGTTAGATAAATATCAGCTAAACGTAACAAAGGGAAGTCGGTACAAACAAAATCATTGTGAGGATTAATTGCAGGTGAACCATCAGCATTTACATTTTTCCACTTGGTGACTGCATAACCTTCTCTGAAGTTTCCGATATCTTCGATCTCCAATGTTTGTCCTTCACTCCAGAACATTGCGCGGTGGTCATACGAAGCGCGAACAATGGTGTATGCATAATCAGGTGTACCAAGTTTTAAAGTAATCTTATATTCACCTGCTTCAGCAATTGCAATATTTGCACCACCAGCTTCTAGGGTTCCATCTGCACCATTATCACCTAGATTGATATCCCATCCATCATTTGCACGGAATTTAATCTCACCTACTGTAAGGTTAAGATCAGCAGACCATGTGTCTGTTTCAGCATCATAGGTCAGGTTTTGATCAGAATCCCAGCCACCTGCAGTTGCATTACCAATTACACCCCAATCAGTTTTTGTAACTGAATAGGTCTTTGCATTTAGATCGACATTTAACTTATAATAACCTGCTTCTGCAGCAACTATATTATCACCACCTGCATCAAGCGTTCCATCTGCACCGGTGTCACCCCAGTTAGCATCCCAATTAGGACCTTCTGTAAATTTAAACTGATTAAGAGCCTCTTTGAAATTAACGTATCCCTCATATGTTCCATCACTATTTACAGATGCAAGTTGAGGAGCAGTTGCTGGATCCCAGCCTTGGTGAGCTCCTGGAACGTAGATAACAGGATAAGATCTCATTCTGAAAGGAATAGAAGTCCGGGAAGCTTGAGCTGCTTTTACTGCTTCTGGATCAAACTTGTAAACAAGAGCTTTGGTAGTACGGATACCACCCCAGCCACTTCCAATCCCAAAATCAGAAGCAACCATATCACCACCAACTGCGGCATGAACAATAAAGGTTGTTCCACCATAAGTTTGAGTATTAGCACCATCTGAATTTATCGAAAAGATTATTTCAGGGCTGGTGTTATTATCAGCGCAGAAATTATTCTTGTATTGCGGAGCTAAAGTGTAACCGGCACCTATAACCTTCTTGGAATAGGTAATAGCATCATCATAACGTGGGGTGCCTGTATAAACTTCTGCATTAAGATATAGTTTTGCCAACAATGCCCAACAAGCACCTTGGTCTGCACGACCATATTCAAAACGCGGAGCACCTAACTTATCCTGAATTGCAAGAAGTTCACTTTCAACATAACTAAATAAGGAAAGACGGTCAATCTGTTCAGGATAAAATGTCCCAGGTGCATCGTCCTCTGTTACAAAAGGAACATTACCAAATAGATCCATAGCATGAAAATAAGCTAGGGCTCTTATAAAGCGTGCTTCAGCCTCGAATGTGGCATATTCTGTTTTACCTTGAGTTTGTCTAATAAACTCATTTGAAACACTTATGGTATAAAAAACCCTGTTATACAATGCTGAGTTGAATACATCGGAAGCAGTCCATGTCATCCAATGATAATCCTTGATAGTATTATCATTCCAAGCCATCACAGCCTCATCAGTAGATAGTTCTTGTGCATTAAAATATACACGGAGGTAGGAGCTAAATCCCTCGTCAATCCCAGAAATATCCGGGTTTCCAGCAGGACCTTGCTGACCAGTAAGGATAAAGGATGCATACAACTTTGCTAGTGCAGCTTTATAATCTTCGGGCCCATTAAATACATTGTTGGCTGTTTTAGAATTTGGATCTATAGGCTCCACATCCAAATCCTTTGTACATGAGGCTGTAACTCCCAACAAAAATAGAACAGCCAGTGTGAATTTATATAATCTATTCATACTTATCACATTTTAGAGATTAAGGTTCAGACCAAGAACGAATGTGCGAGCCTTAGGATAAATATTATTATCAATACCTCCGGTTACTTCAGGATCTAAACCAGAATAATTGGTAATAACAAAAACATTCTGACAAGTAAAGCTTACACGTCCATCAAGATTAGCTCCAAACAACTTCATGAAATTATATCCAACTGAGATATTATCCATGCGGAAGAATGATGCATTCTCAATATAATAATCTGAGAAATACTGAGTGTTGTAGAATTTTGTATCATAAAGCGCGGTAGGAACATTGTTAAGGAAACCACTCTGATTATAAATACTGCTATATAAAGCACGATCAGAGTATACGTTATTATAGTTGTAGTTTCCTAAATATAAACGTCCTGATAACGAGGCATCCCAGTTTTTATATCTCAAACTTGAATTGATACCAATAGTAACATCAGGTGTAGGGTTCTTGTAATGATATTTGTTATCAAGACTTGAAATAACAGATCCACCTTCGCCAGAACGATCAACATATAATCCTTCAATAGGATTTCCATCTGCATCATAAACCTGTTGGAATACGAAGAATGAATTTGGTGCATAACCAACACTGTGATACTGAATAGTATTACCAACACCACCACTTATTGTTCCAACAGGAATACCTAAATAATCAGGGTCATCACGTGCTGTAAGCTTTGTAATCTCCGTTTTATTATATGAAAAGTTAACTCCTAAATTCCAAACTAGATCCTTATTAATTACAGGTTTAGTATTAAGAGTCACCTCCAAACCACTGTTTTCCATACTACCTACATTTGCATATATGTAGTTAGAAAGGTTCGTACCCACAGGAACATTAACATAACTAATCATATCATCAGTGTTCTTTTTATATACTTCAACTGAACCACTGATTCTCTCGTTAAATAATGAAAAGTCTAAACCTAGGTTTAAGGTTTTTGATACTTCCCATTTTAAATCACTGTTGTCCGGGAAAAATAATAAAGAGCTACAAGGTCTTTTGCCTTTA
>JAJTBW010000007.1 GCA_021286705.1 Sphingobacteriia bacterium | reverse complement strand
AAATCTAATATGCACTTCGTGCATCAGAACATAGGCACGCGGATTTAACGGATTTTAACGGATTTAAACGGATCTTGAATCTACCCAGCTAGCGGCCAGATGCCAGATGCCAGTAGTCTGCAACCATCTATCCTCTACAAATTATTGACTATTTTTGCCAAAAAAAAGATGAGTAATTTCGATCCTAATGGAGTGGGTGTTGCCAATGGAAATTTCCTGGCTCTGCCCTGCGAAGCTGAAGAGGCACAACTTATTCTAATACCTGTAACTTGGGATGTCACCACCTCTTACCGACCTGGAACTTCAGACGGACCACAGGCTATAATTGATGCCAGTGTGCAACTTGATCTATATGATGTAGATGTCCCGGAAGCTTGGAATCTTAAGATCTATACTCAACCTATTGATTCTTCCATTTTCGAGCTAAACAAAAGCCTTAGGCCAATAGCTGAGACAATCATTGATTTCCTTGCCAATGGAGGTGATAATGATGACCCTGCAATTAAAGATCAACTTGCCAGAATAAATCAATCGTCTATACTGCTCAATGATTTCGTTGAGTCAAATGCATCCACAATTCTAGCGCAAGGCAAAATACCTGCTCTTGTTGGAGGTGACCACAGTACTCCGCTTGGTTTAATAAAGGCACTTTGCAAACAATACCCTGACCTGGGCATTCTTCATATAGACGCTCACGCCGACTTAAGAGAGGCATATGAAGGGTTTACCTATTCTCATGCCAGTATAATGTATAATGTATTAAAAGAGGCCAATCCTTCGAAATTAGTACAGGTAGGAATAAGAGATTATTGTCAAGCCGAAGTAGATCTGATTAACGCTAATGATAAAATCTCCACCTATTTCGATGCCGCTTTAAGTGCCCGCGAATTTGAAGGAGATACATGGTCATCCATCTGTGACCAGATAGTTGCTGAGCTTCCATCTGATGTCTATATTAGTTTCGATATAGATGGATTATCCCCAGACCTTTGTCCTAATACTGGTACACCTGTCCCCGGTGGGCTCTCTTTTAGAAAGGCAGAGTATCTGCTAAAAAAACTTGCATTCTCAGGCAAAAAGATTCGGGGCTTCGATTTAAATGAGGTCTCTCCCAATCAGATTGAGGACGAATGGGATGCTAACGTTGGGGCTCGTATTCTTCAAAAGATGTGCAACCTCACATTGCTCAATAATCAAAACTAAATTGACTCTTACTCTTAAGAGTTCTAACTGATTGTAATAACCCGCATGTTGACTCTTCTCACTAATAGAGATAGAAATGTAGAAACAGAGCACCAGAATACGATACAAAATGAAAAGAAAAAAGAGTCAATGTATAACACAGTGACTCTTTTTCCTTTAAATAGCGAAACCAATAAAATAAGACAGACCAATTGGTTTTATTTAATTAGTACCCCCGGATTGCATCAGATAGGCTTTAATAAACTCATGAATATCTCCGTCTAACACGGCTTGAGTATTACCCGTCTCATAGGAAGTCCGCACATCCTTCACCAGCTTATAGGGATGCAAAACATACGATCTTATCTGGCTTCCCCATTCAATCTTCTTCTTAGAAGCTTCAATAGCCTCTATTTTCTCTCTCTTCTTACGTAATTCAATTTCATACAACTGAGACTTAAGCATCTGAATAGCTTTATCCCGATTTTGTTGTTGTGATCTTGTTACCTGACACTCAATAATAATTCCGGTAGGAGCATGGGTTAAACGAACAGCTGTCTCAACCTTGTTTACATTCTGTCCTCCGGGACCACTACTTCTAAAGGTATCCCAGGTAATCTCACTTGGATTAATCTCAATATTGATATTATCATCAACAATAGGATAGACGTATACAGAAGCAAACGAGGTATGCCTGCGACTGTTTGAATCAAATGGAGAGATTCTTACGAGTCTGTGAACCCCGTTTTCGGCTTTAAGATAACCAAAAGCATATTCACCTTCAAACTCGAGAGTTACGCTTTTTATTCCAGCAACATCTCCCTCATGAAGATCGATCTCCGTCACCTTAAAATTCATTCTTTCACCGTATCTGATATACATTCTCATCAGCATCTCAACCCAATCCTGACTCTCGGTACCACCCGCACCAGAGTTGATCTCCATTATAGCACCTAATCGATCCTCCTCTGCTCCAAGCATATTCATGAACTCCAGTTCACCGATAGCTTTATCCGCATTAGACAAATTGAGATCAGCCTCAGCTTCATCAATCTCACCAGCTTCCTGGAACTCATAAATGACCTCAATATCTTCTATTGCTTTTTGGCATTTATAATATCTATCTGTCCAGCTCTTAAGCTCTCTTATCTCCTTCATTACCTTCTCAGCAGCTTTAGGATCGTTCCAAAAGCTGTCGCTGAGGCTCTTCTCTTCTAACTCTTTTATTGTTAATTCCTTCTGATCAAGGTCAAAGGAACCTCCTTAAGGCATCAAGCCTCTGATACAAATTGTCGATGTTTTCTTTATAGATCATATCTTAATAGTAATAATTTAGTTATCAATATCTAACTCTTCTGTAAAATAAGTTCGAATAAGATCATATTCAAAGCCCTTTGCCATCATAGCTCGAATAACTTTCTCCTTTTCCTTTCTTGAGAGATCTCCTCCGACTGCCTTCTGGGTTTTCAAGTTACTAATCAGTTTCTTTACCAGAAGATTGTATTCATCCTGGTCTATTGTGCCAAGAGCATCATTTATTTCATTATCCGAAAATCCCTTTGCCCTCAACTCATATTTTATCTTTATTTTACCCCAATGATTATGAATTAACTTGCCCCTGACAAAAACCGATAAATATCTCTTACTGTTAAGAAACCCTTCCTCCTCCAACAACTCTATGATTCTGTTTTTCTCATTCGGAGTGAGCATAAATTTACCAAGCCGTAGAAAGACCTCACTGTTACATCTTTCGGAGTAACTGCAATAGGCTCTCATTTTCTCAAGGGCTGTTTCGAAATCACCATCCTTCATGCTCAGTGGGTTCATTTTTAGTATCCTGGGGGCTTAGTCGGCTACCTTAGAAAAGATTCAAATATTTATACAAGGCCGATCAAGACTAATCCTAATGGCAAAAGTACGGAATTATCGAAGATTGAATCACTGATTATGTAGGAAGTAACAGTAGACGACCAGTTTTGGTAAATTGAACATCAACCAATCATAGGTAAAATTATGTACGATTCTTTACGAAGAATCTTAAGAATAAAGAGAAAGCATTGAAAAAAAGGCGGGCTCAAAAGTGCCCGCCCTGTAAATTTACTCTTGAATTGATGCTATTGTTTCGATAACAGGTGGATCAGCCAAATGTCTTTTAACCGCACACAAGGCAGCTGCATTGATCACAGCATCTTTGTATTTAACAGGGAAAGTAGCTGGAAGCTTGATATCAATTTTGATCTTACTAATTAGATGCTTAACTCTATCAAACTCCATTGACTGTTCAATTCTTATCCCACTTGTATCTATTCCACGTTGATCACAAAAAGATTTAACAAAGATCCCTGCGCATGTAGCTAACGATGCAAGGAAGAGATCAAAAGGAGTTGGTGCTGAACCTTCACCTACAGGTTGTGGCTGATCTGTAACAATCTCCATTCCATTATACTCAGCAATTACCTTTGCTTTGCCTTCTAATCTTACACTTATATTCATATAATATCTAATTTTTCTGCAAAAGTATGGAAAAAGGTCGATATGTTATTTGTGCCACTCTAAAATTAGAGATCTAAAGTAATAGAGAACAGCAGCTAGATTCAATTTGCTTCGATTGGCAAAATTGATATTATGGCTTTTGTCAAATATCACAATTAGAGAATGATCATATATTGCAAAGTAATCTTTAAAATAAAAAGATTGTTCAAAAACTCGTAAAGATTATTGAAGGACAAACCAATATCTGATTTCAGAGTACGGCACTTTTAACAGCACAAAATCAGAATTACCTTCACTGATATCTATTTAAGTGGTAGAACATGACTGTTGCTAACCCAACAATACTGAAACGATTGAATAATAATCACAAAATACTCATCTCAATAATTAAATTAATCAAGGATTTAGCCTTTATCCTTTACCCAAATTATTGCAGAAGTTGTGGACTAATTCTAGATAACACCAATGAAATAATATGCTTTGAGTGTAGGCTCCAACTTCCTTTTACCGATTTTCATGAGTTAAGTGATAATCCTGTTGAACGTCTTTTTTATGGAAGAATTCCTCTATTCTCAGCAACGGCAATGTTTAGATTCCGAAAGGAGGGTAGTATTCAGGTAATACTTCACTCTCTAAAATACCATAATGACCCCAAAATAGGGGTAGTTCTAGGCAGACAGTATGGTCTGATTCTACGTGAAGAACCCCGCTTTAATACCTGCACAATGATTCTCCCGGTTCCTCTTCACCCACAAAGAGAGAGGAAAAGGGGCTATAACCAAAGTCTCAAGTTTGCAGAAGGTCTATCACAATCAATGGGAATTCCTGTTTATTCTGACATATTAGTTAAACAAATAAAAACCGAAACCCAGACTAGAAAAAGTGCATTTAAACGATGGGAAAACGTAAAGACGGTCTTTTCCCTTTTGTCTAGTGAACGACTGGCAAATCAACATGTATTACTTGTTGATGATGTTATCACAACCGGCTCTACACTTGAGTCATGTGCTCAATTGCTCATGAATGAATCAAATTGTTCGATCAGTATTGCAAGTATCGCACTAGCCGGCCACTCTTTTTAAAGATGAAAGCCACCAATGAATGAAATTAAAAAACTATTGCTTCGACCTACTTTTATACACATAGGTTGAATCTAGGTTACCTTCAATATATCTAGCCTTGTCAATCACTCTACCATTAGTATCATAGAACGTCCAGATGCCGTGGTACCTGTAATGAATCTCATTTTTATCACGCGTCAACAACGAAGTTCCTTTCTGAACCAGCCTACCTTGTATATCCCAAAACTTAACTTTTACTCTTCCGCGACACCTGTACTTAAATTGATTACTTGGCTTTCCATTGGAATAGTAATAGGTCACACGTTTGACCTCTCTGTTCTCCTTAAAATATCCATCCATCGACTTTGTTTTAGTCGAATCATCCCAATACTCAATCCAATGACCTTCTCTTCTACCCAGATGATCATACTGATTCAACTTTGAGTAAAATGAGAAATAAGAACATGAAGACAAGAAAACCAGAAGTAAAAAGCAGAGAATAGGCTTTATCTTAAAAACCATCGTTCAATAATTTTAGTGAAACTGTACGATTTATAGAAGAAATTACATCCGTGATTGAAAAAGCAGGAGTAATCTCTCCTGTAATGAAGTTGAGGGAATTGAGAACTTTTAAGGTTCTATTTTTTAATCTCCTTGTCTAGTTTGTATTTAATTGGCATCGTATAAATAGAAGGGATCGCCTTTCCATCTTGAGTTGCAGGTTTCCAATCAGGCATCTTCTTAATAATATTGACTGCCGCTTCATCAAGTTCTTTACAAACACCTCTGAGGACTTTAATCTGCTCAATTTGGCCCGTTTCAGTAATAACAAACTGAACAAATACAGTGCCCTCATTCTTATCCTTTTTTGACTGCTCAGGATAGACCAAATTGGTTCTAATAAAAGAGGTCATTGCAGAGAACCCACCAGGATACTCAGCCTCATTCTCATGTGTTACAAAATACTTTATTTCATCAGTATAAGATTTTGACTCTGCATTATCCAGTTTGAAACGAATGATAAGAACCTTAGTAATTTCTTCTTTATCTGAAAAATGAGCCACTGGTATCCAATCCGGCATCAGGTCAACAACACGTATTGCTTCTTTATCTAATTCCGGATCAGGTCCTTTTAACACATAACGATCAATAATCTTCCCCTTCTTGTCGAATTTTAGCTGAATAGCAACCGGGCCTTCAATATTCTTTAGCCGGGCTTGCTCGGGGTAAGTCAGGTTTTTTTGAATAAAAGCACTCATAGCATCAAATCCTCCGGGAAAAACAACTGATTGTCCGGTGTCTTGCACTTGATTTTGAAGCACTTCATTAGTTTCAATCTGAGGTTTAGCTACAACGCGTGAGGAAACAAGAGTTGAGGAAAACAATATTAGGACAGCGCCAAAAAAGAGCACAATCCGTCCTGTAAGACTGAGTTTTTTTCTGTTAAGCATGATGATTCGTTCTTTAAGATGAGATTTAAAAGAGATCGTAAAAGAATACTTTCTAGCAATGGAATGCTCAAGAAGCGTCATTTGATATTCGCGAAGTACGATTCCATTGTTAATTACAGATTGGTCTGCAAGATATTCATGATTAAGGATAATCTCTTTCTTAATAATCCAGACAAAAGGATTAAACCAAATAAGAAGGACTACTAATTCTGAGAAAAGAAGGTCAATTACATGTAGTTGCTTTGTATGCGCCTCTTCATGAAGAAGAATTGGCATTAACTCCTTTCTTTCTACAAACAGGCTACTTGGAATATAGATACGATGTAAAAAAGAGAAAGGGCCAGATATGTTCTTTAGCAGGTAAATCTTTCGATTGTTAACAAGAACAGGAGTCGACTTACGAGTTAATTTAATTGTCATAAACAACCTGACAAGAAAAATGGATCCTAAGAGCAAAAGCCCGATGGAATAGATGGTCATCGTGATATTCTCAGACAAAAAAGATGATACCGACTGGTGTACCTCTTCATTAGGAAGAATCGAAATGTTTATTTCCGGTATTGTTGATGAATAGATAACTCCTTCTGAGGAGGCCTCTGTAGGAATCGGCACTGTTATTAAAAACGGAAGAACAAGCGAAGATAACAGGTACCACCTTTTCATCTTATGCGGGAAATATGGCTTCAGTATTATTATATAAACAAGAATCATTGACCCTTGTAAGAGTAATACTTTAAGTATGTTAGAGATTAAATCAGGGTTATCCATCTTTCTTTCTTTTTATCTCATGATCAATTAATCTTTGAATCTCCTCTAACTGTTCCAGTGTCAAATCCTCCTCCTTAGTGAAGAAATTGGCAAGTGTATGGTAGTTATTCTCAAAATAGCCAACCATTAATTGTTTAAAAGTCGACCTTCTGTAATTTGACTTAGAAATCAGAGGATAGTACTGATGTGCCCGCCCATGCGTCTCATGACCGACGAAGCCTTTGCTCTCAAGAAGTCTAACAATTGTCGAAACGGTGGTATAGGCAGGTTTGGGATCATCTATCGCTTCAAGAATATCATTCACGTAGCCTTTCTCAAGCTTCCATAATATCTGCATAATCTGCTCTTCGGCACGTGTCAACTCTTTTTGAATCATAATGAACTAAGTTTTTAGTTGAACTAAGAGGCGAAGATAATCTACTTTGATTCAAAAGTCAACTAAATTTTTAGTTAATCCAAGAATACTTGTTAAACAACACTATATCTATGTATTAGAACAACCATGATAGTCTAACTCTCTTATCAATTAGATTAATCAGATCACCATTAACATGTATCAAAAACAGGACAGGTTGGGTTATTTACGAACGGCAGAGGAGTTAAAGTGGCATAAATTTCATATAAGGAGACAATACAGAAACAAAACATCAGTAATCCAAACTAAATCATACAAAACAAAAGAAAAAAGAGTAAACTCAACATTAATAAAATTAAAAGATGTGTATTTTTTTACCACATTTAAACCACTAGATATCGGGCTTTTCATTACATTTGCAAAGTTTTAGTACACTGGTGCTGAACGGCAACTATTTACATATTCTTCCGACCTATATTTCTGTCTTATGAATAAAAAACTTCTCATACGCGACGTGACACTGCGAGATGGTCAGCAGTCGATTTTCGCGACACGAATGAAGCAGGACCAGATTGACCGGGTCCTTGATCTTTATTTACATACCGGGTTTTACGCTACCGAAGTTTGGGGAGGTGCAGTCCCTGATTCTGTAATGCGTTATCTGGGTGAAAATCCTTGGACAAGATTAGATATTATCAAGAAGAAACTTGGTGATACCACCTATTTAACGGCACTCTCAAGAGGCCGTAACCTGTTTGGATATAATCCATATCCTGATGAAGTTATCGAAGGATTTTGCCGTCATAGCGTAGAATCAGGAATTGGTATCATGCGTATTTTTGATGCTCTCAACGACGTTGACAACGTAAAGGCTACCATTCGTTTTGTTAAACAATATGGTGGAAAAGCTGATTGCGCTGTTTGTTATACGGTTGATCCTAAATATTCTACAAAAGACAAACTAAGAACTTTATGGCAGGAGCACCATCTTCCACCTAAAGTCTTCACTGATGATTATTTTCTGACTAAAGCCAAACAAATGGAGAGCTTAGGAGCAGATATGATCACCATTAAAGATATGGCTGGATTAATTCCTCCATCACGCACAGCTAACTTAATGAAGCTTTTAAAAGCCGATGTTAAGGTACCTATTGACTTCCATACTCACTGTACTCCCGGATACGGACTAGCTTCTGCTCTTCAGGCAATTATCAATGGTGTTGATATTTTAGATACAGCTATCTTAGCATTTGCAGGTGGCCCTGCTGCTCCTGCTCTTGAGCTTATTTTAATCTTCTGCGATAAACTAGGCGTAGAGACCGATGTAAACCGTGAAGTAGTGGCTAGTATCGATGCTGAATTAAGAGAAATCCGTAAAGAGCTTGACTTCGTTGATTCAATTAAGATTTGCCCCAGAGTATTTGATTTAACTCGTGACAAATTACCTTCACATATTGATAAATTATTTGACCAAGCCATTGAATTAGCTAAAGCTGATAAAGAAGAGGAATTATTAGCAGCAACCCAGAAAATTGAAGAATGGTTCGGCTTCCCGGCTCCAGATGAAAAGGTTCGTGAAGCTGAGATGCCAGGTGGTATGTATACTAATATGCTTGCTCAGTTAAAACAACTCAAACTGGAAAAATTACTTCCAAGAACACTTGAGCTTATCCCTTCTGTCCGCTTAGCAGCTGGTCTTCCTCCTTTGGTAACTCCAACTAGCCAGATCGTAGGCGCACAAGCGGTTAACTGTGCTATTGATGAAGAAAAAGGAAACCCGATCTATACTACCAAATCAATTCAGTTTGTCAATCTCGTAAAAGGTGTTTACGGACATACCCCCATTCAGGTTGACTCTCGTTTTAGATATAAAATTGCTGGTGTAGAAGAGGAAACCCCATACGATACCCGCTATTACAAAAGACAGGACAACCCAATTTTTGAGGAATATGGTGGACTTCGTCTGGCGGATAATGAAAGAGATGAATTACTTCTTGAGCTCTTCCCCAATGTTGCAAATGACTTCCTAAAGAAAAAGATTGAAGAACGTTATATGAACGAGATTCATTCAATTGAAGAGGAAAAGAGAAAGAAGATTCAAGCTGAAAAAGATGCTTATCTCAATCTCACACCCGAGGAAAAAGAAGAAAGACTACTCAAAGGCCTCTATAACTATCAATGGATATCAGCTTCCAACGAAGAGTTAGGTCGCTCATAATCTATACTATAGACTCTTACTACAAAAGGAAAAGCCGGCTTTCGCCGGCTTTTCCTTTTGATGCAGCCCCTCCGGTTCTCTGAGTATGAACTCATTAAACCACTGCAATCTTTTTAAGGTTTAGAGTTCTAGTTTACAAAAAAAATTCCAGTCTATTAATACCCTAGTAATAATTTCTCCTTAATACTTAATCTCAATTAATCAGTAAAAAAAGTGTCAAATATCAGAATCTATTAACGCGACTCTTTCAGATAGAACCCTGTGTTAATTCAAGTCAAAAAATTAGAAGAATCATTAAAAAAGATAAGGTGCTTGAGATCTCTTCAGCAAAAAGTCTCTATTCCATTGTTGCCTAAAAACACCGTTTCGCAATAGCCTTAATATTATCAGATTTCCCCATAGTATAGAAATGAACCGCTGGAATATCATGCTTGATAAGCTCAAGTGTCTGTTGAGTAGCCCACTCTATGCCAACTGCTCTCACCGCTTTATTATCCTTACAGGCTTCTACCTCCTTTACTAGTGTATCCGGGATGCTTACGCCAAATGTCTTAGGGAGTATCTGCAAAAGAGATTTAACACTAAGCGGTTTTATACCTGCCACTATCGGAACCATAATACCAGCTTTCCTACAGCGATCAACAAAGTC
Organism: Sphingobacteriia bacterium; assembly: GCA_021286705.1. Classification (GTDB taxonomy): domain Bacteria; phylum Bacteroidota; class Bacteroidia; order Bacteroidales; family TTA-H9; genus JAJTBW01. Next base: position 30,898 of record JAJTBW010000007.1, on the reverse strand, counting down.
AAAGAAAACCTGGTTATCAAAAAAGAGTTGCGTCACAATATAATCAGCTCCTGCATCTACCTTCTGTTTTAGATAGCGGATGTCACTTTCATAGTTTGGAGACTCTGAATGCTTCTCAGGATATCCTGCAACACCAATACAGAAATCGGTTGCTGTAGCATTCTCAAGATCTTCATCAAGGTACTTCCCATTATTAAGATCGACTATCTGCCTAACTAAATCAACTGCATAGCCATGGCCTTGCGGATCGGCCTGAAATGATTTCATCCCCCGCTCTGCATCCCCTCTTACAGCTAAGACATTGTTAATCCCAAGAAAATGAAGATCTATTAATGCATTCTCCGTCTCATCTTTAGAAAAACCTCCACAAATAATATGAGGAACTACATTGACCTTATAATGATACTTCAATGCAGCAGCAATACCCACTGTCCCAGGACGCTTCTTAACAACTCTTTTTTCAATTACTCCGTTGGGTAACTCATTATAAAGCACCTCCTCACGATGATATGTCACATTGATATACGGAGGATTAAACTCCATTAGTGGTTCAACGGTTTGATATATTTCATCAAGTGTTGCCCCTTTAAGCGGAGGCAGTATCTCAAACGAAAAAAGAGTTTTGGTGGTCGTATTTAAAATATCACTTATCTTCATTTTCATTATTTTACTTTAAAATCACTACTATAACCGATCTATCTGGGGAGCTATTATTCTACCTATTTTACCTTCGTGTAAAACGCTTCAATAATTTCAGAATAGTATAAATATTGAAGAGCTCAATCAATATCAAGGAACTAACAAAGAATATACTCCGCCATTCCAATATCAATGATTAGAATAATTCAGGTTCTGCTTTATCCATCTCTCTGCCTCCTCCATAGAGGAGCCCTTACGGTGGGCATATTGATTAACTTGATCCATGCCGACTTTCCCTACAGCAAAATATTGAGATTGCGGATGACTAAAGTAAAACCCGCTTACAGAAGCAGCTGGTAGCATCGCAAAATGATCCGTAAGTATTGCTCCTACCTCCTCTTCGGCATTTAACAGATCAAAAAGGATTCGTTTTTCTGAGTGATCAGGACAAGCCGGATATCCTGGTGCCGGTCTGATTCCTATATACTCTTCTTTGAGAATCTGAGCTAAATCAAATGACTCCTTCTCATAACCCCAATACTCTTTCCGAACCTTTTCATGTAAAAGCTCGGCAAATGCCTCAGCTAGTCTATCGGCTAAAATCTTAAGCATAATGGCATTATAGTCATCATGTTGCAGTTTGTACTGCTCAACATACTCATCAAGACCAAGTCCAGCCGTTACAACAAAACCACCTATATAATCATCGATCTTACTCTCTATCGGTGCTATAAAATCACTAAGTGAGAGATTAGGCTTTCCCTCCTCTTTTTTCTCCTGATTACGTAGAAAATGGAATCTTGCTAAAACCTTCTTCCCTTTTCTTTTTGGATATACAATGATATCATCACCATCTGCAGAGGCTGGAAGAATAAAGAAACGGGCATTAGCCTTAGTCATCTTTTTTGAAATAATCAGTGTCAACATCTTTTGAGCATCATCATATAATGCTTTTGCCTCAGCCCCTTTAACCGGGTCGCGAAAGATGTCGGGATACTTTCCGGCAATCTTCCATGAGTGAAAGAAGAATGTCCAATCTATATAAGAGACTATTTCGGCAAGAGGATAGTCGGTTAAGGTGAAAAATCCGGTTTTTCTCGGCTTGAATGGCTGATAATTAGTAAACAAATCGGGTTTATTAGCTCTTGCAGCATCAAAAGTTAGATACTTTTCTGCCACTTTTGAAGACAGGTATCGAGCTTTAACTGCTGAGTACTTAGACTTTAGATTCTCTAAAAACTGTGGTCTCTTCTCACTATTCAGCAAGGAGGAGACTACATTTACTGCCAACGATGCATCTTTCACATGAACAATAGGAGAGTCATTGGCCTCGGCTATTTTTAATGCGGTATGAAGTTCAGAAGTAGTTGCACCACCTATCAGCAATGGGGTTTTTAAACCAGCCTCTTTCATTTCAGAAGCCACGTGTATCATCTCATCCAATGAAGGGGTTATTAATCCACTTAATCCTACAATACTTACCTCATTCTCAATGGCCTCTTTAATAATTCTATCAGCAGGCACCATAACACCAAGATCAATTATGCGATAATTATTACATGCCAGTACTATAGAAACTATGTTTTTACCGATATCATGCACATCTCCTTTGACAGTTGCAAGCAAAACAGTTCCATTGTGTTTTATGGTTGAATTATCACCACTCTTTTCTGCCTCAATGAAAGGGGCAAGATATGCAACCGCCTTTTTCATAACACGAGCACTCTTTACCACTTGAGGAAGAAACATTTTCCCTGCACCAAAAAGATCTCCAACTTCAGTCATTGCTTTCATTAAAGGACCCTCAATAACATCCAAAGATCGATCTGACAATCTCCTAACGGCTTCTGTATCCTCCTCTATAAAGTCAGAGATTCCTTTTATAAGCGAATAAATAAGCCTATCATAAGCTGTTCCCTCTCTCCATTTCAAAGCGAGACCTGGGCCTTCCACCTTACGCTCCTTCTCTTTCTCGGCATAAACAATAAGGCGCTCGGTAGCATCCTTTCTTCGATTCAATATAACATCTTCAAGTAATCTCAATAAATCAGATGGTATCTCATCGTATACTGGTATGACTCCCGCATTAACAATCCCCATATCAAGTCCTGCCTTGATGGCATGATAAAGGAATACAGCGTGCATGGACTCTCTTAGCTTGTCATTTCCACGAAAACTAAAAGATAAATTACTAATTCCTCCACTTACTCTAGCTCCGGGCAAATTTGATTTGATCCATTGAGTAGCTTTAAAGAAATCGACAGCATAGTTATTATGCTCATCAATTCCGGTTGCAATAGCAAGAATGTTCGGGTCAAAGATGATATCATTTGGATTAAACCCAGCCTCCTTTATTAAAAGGTGATATGCTCTCTTACAGATTTCAATTCGTCGATCAAAGGAGGTTGCCTGCCCCTCTTCATCAAAAGCCATCACAACTACTGCTGCTCCGTATTGCTTAATAAGGTTAGCATGTTTAAGAAATAGTGCCTCACCCTCTTTGAGACTGATTGAGTTAACAATTGCTTTCCCTTGAAGACACTTAAGACCAGCCTCTATCACCTCCCACTTTGATGAGTCAATCATGATAGGGACTTTTGCAATTTCAGGATCACTCATCAGATAATTAAGAAAAGTCTGCATTGAAGAGACTGCATCAAGCATAGCATCATCCATGTTGATATCCAATACTTGTGCTCCATTCTCAACCTGCTGGCGAGCGATAGATAGTGCCTCTTCATACTGACCAGAATGGATTAAACGGGCAAATTTCCGGGATCCGCTGACATTATTTCGCTCTCCGATATTTATAAAGTTTGAACCGCTAAATGAAAGAAGAGGCTCTAATCCACTTAATTGAAGTCCATCAGCAGCACTGGCTGGCTTCCTTGGCACAGCCTTTTCAGCTATCGCGGCGAAAGACCTGATATGGTCCGGCGTTGTCCCACAACATCCACCAATAATATTAACCGATTTATGTTCAACATACCGACTTAACTGATGTGCCATCTGATTGGGTGTTTCATCATAACCCCCTAACTCATTCGGCAAGCCGGCATTAGGATATGCACTTACAAAATAATTGGTATGTTTTGACAGTTCTTCCACATAAGGGAGCATCTCTTTTGCACCTAAAGCACAATTAAACCCAATGCTTAGAAGCTCTATATGCGAAAGTGATGTGAGGAAAGCCAAAGGAGTTTGACCGGAAAGTGTCCTACCCGATTTATCGGTAATTGTTCCTGATATCATTATAGGAAATTTCCGGGATCCCTTGCTTGTAGGAACAATATCACGACCTTTTTGCTTTAACGTATTATCAGCCGCAAAAAGGGCTGCCTTGGCATTAAGCGTATCGAAGATTGTCTCAATCAACAGGATATCTACGCCACCATCTAGTAACCCACTTATCTGCTCAGAATAAACCCTAACAAGATCATCAAATGTCACTGCCCGGTAACCTGGGTTCATAACATCCGGCGACATAGAGGCTGTCTTATTGGTAGGTCCTATAGCACCTGCAACAAAACGAGGTCTATCGGGCTGCCGACAAATGGCATCATCTGCTGCTTGTCTGGCAATCTTAGCTGCTTCAAAATTGAGCTCATAACAAAGAGACTCTAAATGGTAATCAGCTTGAGAAATCGCATTTGCATTGAACGTATTAGTCTCAATAATATCAGCGCCAGCATCGAGGTACTCATTATGAATACTCTTAATGATATCGCCTCTGGTTAGACAGAGTAGATCATTATTCCCCTTCAAATCAACAGAATGATCGCTGAATCGCATCCCCCTAAAATCGCTTTCAGTAAGATTAAACCGTTGAATCATGGTTCCCATTGCTCCATCTAAGACCAAGACCCTGCGTTCTAAAAGGTCGTATATACTGTTATTCATTTATCTAATTATTTTAAGCATCTAACTAACCAAATCACTAGTGCCTGAACCCCTTTTCTGAAGTTTGTGAATAGAGCAAAGCGCTAGTTATTGTATTAGCCTTCCCAAATATGAATTTAATAACCCGTTTAAAAGAAAGAGGGGGATATAATAAGTCCATCCTTTTTTCAATTAAAAGATACTTTCCCGAATACTAATACTTCGGAAAATGAATAATGTTCACTGCAGGGTTTTTAATCCAATCAGCCTTTCTGAGGTTTTGAAGGGTTATCTCACCAATGATGTAGTGGTTTTTCTTTGACGAAAATCTCTCTGAGATAGTTTCAAAAACCGACATATCAACCACTGACCAATCATCGAAGCGAATATACAGATTCAACAACGACTGCTCATTAAGTTGTGTAGCACTCTTTTGTTTTAATTTCTTGTATTCATAACGATAATCATATGAGAGTGCAGAAATATCCGAAACAACAGCTGACCCCGTTGGATTACTTCCTGCCCCTTTACCGGCAAAGAACTGTATCTCAGTAAAGAGACTCTCTACTAAAACCCCATTGTACTCATTTCTAACGGCTGCCAGATGGTGGTTGGAAGGAATAAATGAGGGCATACAGAAAGCTGTTACTGTAGAATTCTCCTTTTTAGCTCTTGCAATCAATCGGATGGTGAGATTTCTTTGACGTGCAAATTCAAGATCGAAAGTGGATATTCTGCTTATTCCAAAGGTGAACAAGCTGGAGGGATTTGTAAAGATCCCAAATGCATGAAGTATCAAAATAGAAAGCTTGTATCTTGGGTCAAACCCTTCAATATCGAGAGTTGGATCTGACTCAGCAAAGCCATTTAGTTGAGCCTCCCGCAATGCTGTGTTAAAATCGGTAGTAGTCCTTTCTGTAAGTCCGGTTAGAATATAATTAGTAGAGCCATTTAAAATGCCCTCAATACAGGTTAAGAGGTCATTATCATAATACTCTTCAAGGTTTCTGATTATTGGAATACTAGCGCATGCGGCAGCTTCATAAAGCAATGGCACCTGATAGGTTTGTTGCAATGTATAAAGCTCTTCACTATGATCTGCGATCATCTTTTTATTTGCAGTTACAACGGCTTTCCCCTTCTTTAAAGCATAAGAAACAATGTTAAAGGCGGCTTCGGCATCATCTATAAGCTCAACAATAACATCAATTTCAGGATTATCAAGTAGATCTGCGGGCTCTGTTGTGAAGAATGAACTATCCAGGATCCTCTCCTTTTTAGAGTCTTTAACACAGATCTTAACTATATCCGCTTTGATGCCTTTAGTTTGGTTTAAAACATGATAAACCCCTTGTCCCACACATCCAAAGCCAAAAATTCCCAGCTTAATTCTTTTATTATTAGTCATGACTTAGGGTATTAAATTTTATCAAGAGCTTGTTTCAAATCAGCGATTAAGTCGTCTGCATTCTCAATACCACAAGAGATTCTTATCAAAGAATCATCAATTCCGGCAGCGTGTCTCACATCCTGTGGTATACTTTTATGCGTCATTAAGGCAGGTTGGCAAATAAGCGATTTAACTCCGCCGAGGCTTTCGGCAAGTTTGAATAATTCGGTTGATGAGCACACTTGAGTACCAGCATCAATAGTATCTGTTTTTAGGGAGAATGAGATCATTGCTCCAAACCGGGCTTGTTGGTTCTTAGCTATCTCATGATTAGGATGTGTATCTAAACCAGGGTAGTTAACTCTTTTAACTGAAGGATGGTTAGCGAGGAAATGAGCAACCAGTTCTGCGTTATCACACTGTTTATTAACCCGTAGTGCAAGGGTTTCAATACCCCGAATAGTAAGCCAGGAATCGAAGGGACCCAGTATGGCTCCTGATGAGTTTTGAATAAACTTAATCTGCTCTGCCAACTCTACGGTTCGGGTGACCACAAGACCCGCAATCAAATCAGAATGTCCGGCTAAATACTTCGTCGCACTATGAATCACAATATCGGCACCCAGATCTATAGGGTTTTGAAGTACAGGAGAGGCAAAGGTGTTATCAACTACTAAGAGTGCCCCGATCTTCTTAGCAATCAATGAGATCTCTTTGATATCTGCTATTTTAAGAGTTGGGTTAGTAGGTGATTCTATCCAGATCAACTTCGTTTTATCGGTTACACTTGCTCTAACATTTCTGACATCAGAGCAATCCACCCGAACCAGTTGTATACCGAGTCGATTATAAATATGATTAAGGGTACGCCAAGTGCCACCATACAGATCGTCTACTGCAACAATCTGATCGCCGGAGTTAAGCAGTTTTATAACGGCATCAATTGCAGCGAGCCCTGATGCAAAAGCAAAACCATGGGACCCATTTTCCAGGGTAGCAATAAGTTTCTCAAGGACAGCGCGAGTTGGGTTATTGGTACGCCCATAATCAAATCCATGATGCACACCGGGTGAATCTTGGACAAAAGTGGCTGTTTGATAGATTGGGGTTGAGATCGCACCTGTTAGCAGATCAGGTTCGATAGAATGGAGAATTTTTGTCTCATTTTTCATGGCTAAAGCGTTTTAAAATGGTTAAGCTTATCAGCCAGGTGTCGGGAAGAGACAAAAAAAATCTCCTCCGACAAGTCAGGGGAGATGCATCATTTCCTCATCATATGATTCAGAAACATCACCTGATCTTATCTCTCCCGATTTAACGGGTAGGAATTGGCACCTTGTGATATCACAGGTTGCCAAGGTTTCGCAGGGCCTAATCCCTCCACCTTTCTGGATAAGCGGTTAATCGAATGAACGAGGCTACAAAGTTATATCATTTGTTTCGTAAAAATCAACCTTCACTAATAAAAAAAACAACATTACAAACACATATACCTGCCTTTCAATAATATATGCGACTGTTTATTCAGATCTAAGTAGTTTCAGGACTAAGAATACAAGACCTATAAATCAGACAACGCCAACTAACATTGTGTTAGAAATGTCAAAAAAGACTAATCTGTAACACCACTCTAGCTGTTATCCATCAGATCCAGCTAGAATACCCAAATGATCTTACACTGATTTTGCCATCTTCAAACTCACTAAGTGCAGCTTGCTATCAGCTGCTAGATTCTGACAACTAGTTGCCAGAAATCGAAGAGCCAATTGCTAACTATCTTAAGTTGTTCCAACCAAAAAAGTTAAGATATTTAAAGGGAAAGACTTTCACAAGTTGATTTAGACATCTATATTTGTAACATAGGTCGATTCACCTTGAAAAATAATCAGCGAGCGTTAAAGTAGAACATTTTCATTCTCGTCTTAACCGCATTACTATGAACACAAACCGACTAGAGAAACTGGAAGCAGTACGTGGATTTGCTGCACTTTACGTAGTCTTCTTCCATATGTTACCTCAAAAGATCTTTTTATTTGGAATTAACATTGGCTTTCTTTTTCGATTTGGGCCAGAAATGGTTATTGTATTCTTTTTACTCTCAGGCTTTGTTATCAAATATACTTACGAGAAGTCAAAAGATAAATCATTCAGATACTACTTTATAAGACGATTTATAAGGTTATACATACCCTTATTCATCATATTTTAATGGGTTACCTCATACAGTGCTATAAAGCTGGAGGGTTAGCTAATCCGGAACTTTTGAACCTCTTAGGCAATGTCTTCATGCTTCAAGATGTGTATAGCCTTAAGCCAAATGTTATTGTTCCATCTTATCTTGGAAATGGGGTGCTTTGGTCTCTGTCTTACGAATGGTGGTTTTATATGTTATTCTATGTTCTGGTCACTAATATTAAATCAGAGAAATTAAATCGTTTTGTTTTTGGCTTGACCATTTTAGCAGCTGCGACTTATCTGATATACCCATTTATAGTAAACCGCTTGATAATGTATTTTGCTATTTGGTGGACTGGTGTAAGATTTGCGGAAATATATCTTAAAAAGGAGGAATTTACCTTCAAAGCAATCACTTTACAAATAATAATGGTTTCTATTATTTCAGTGATTTTGGCTCTGAATCTTAAGTTAAACTTTGAGTATACCAAGATTTACCATTACCCGCTAGTTGCTTATCCTTTTGTGGAGTTACGGCATTTTAGCTGTGCACTAATTGTAGTTATCGGTTCGATAATTTGGAAGAAACTAAATTGGATCGGATTCGATTTATTACTAGGAAAATTCAAGCATATTGCAGCTATTTCCTATGTAATTTACATATCGCACCACTATCTGGTCATTGAAGCCACCTACTTGCGATTTATAAACAACAAGTTCATTGAATACTCTCTTTATCTGATTGTAATGCTTCTTTTCTCTTATCTGATTGAGGTTATAGTTTACAATAAAGTAAAGAAGTTGATTTTGCATTAGGCTGACTGTAACTTAACCTCCCCCTCCTCCATATTCTAGAATCAACATGTTATGCTTTTAACAAGGTTGGAGCTAACCTATAGCGATGCAATTAATTCCCTTTAAGTTAGAAATCAGGTATTGGAAACTGATCAGTAATTTTCTCGTAATGTTGGTTATCTAATTCAAATTGCCTTCGACTTCGCACAGGCAGCGCCTGTAGTTGAGCGTAGTCAAAACAACTGTATCCTTTGTATCCGCCCTATTTCTCTCGAATCCTGCTGGACACTCTCCAATCACCACCTATCTTCTCAATATCTACCTATACTCTCCTGTTCCCCTCCTGTTCTCCTCTTATGCCTCTCCCTATCCTCTCCCTATCCTCTCCCTATCCTCTCCCTATCCTCTCCCTATAAACTCATGTAAGATAAGAACACGATAGGTAGAGGATATAGAGGGGGTATTTAGAGGATATTGAGAGGATGTTGAGGAGAAGTTGAGTTGATTAGAGAGAGAACAGTTACTGATAACAGGCTATTTGCTGCCAGATGCTAAATGCTAGAGCTCGGTACCAGTTGCATAATACAGATTTCCTGTATTCTCTCATTTTTTTTGAATAAACATGCTAGTAAAATTGTTCAATTTCCCTCTGGGACAACCAAAAGAGTGTCCATGGGTAGTACTTCTATCCTAGTTTACTGATGATCGAGGTAGGTAATAATTATCTCATGAACAAATAAACTGATTTCCATGAAATCGGATTTTTGTCATGAACTATGGCAAGGAGATTAACTATCAAAGGCTATGTACAGCCCTAGTAATGGAAGCAAGCTTATCCGGATCTCTTTCAGCAATAGTACCTACAACGACCAAATCAGCTCCTGCTTTACAGGCCTCAATCGCCTGCTCCTCCGTTCTTATACCACCACCAACAATAATGGGTAGCTCAACACTCTTTCGGACCTCCCTGATCAACTCTCCACGAATTGGGGATTCAGCACCACTACCCCCATCAAGATAAATAACCTGTAATCCCAACATCTCTCCTGCCATTGCAGTACAACTTGCGATTTGAGGCTTATCAGCAGGGATAGGTAACGTATTACTCATATACAGTGCTGTTGTTCCTCTGCCAGAATCAATCAACATATAGCCTGTAGCGATAACCTCTAGCCCAGCCTTCTTCACATAAGGAGCGGCTACAACTTGTCGTCCTATGAGCATCTCGGCGTTTCTCCCAGAAATTAAACTTAAAAACAAGATGGCATCAGCCTTTGCATTTACCTGCATCACGCTACCAGGGAAAAGAATCAGAGGTAATGAACTGTTTCTTTTAAAGGCTTCTAAACACATATCCATCTGATCATCGCCGATAAGGCTTCCACCAACAAACACAAAATCAACCCCAGCCTCTTGAGCTGTCTTTGCCATCATTTCAAAATAGGCAACATCACGACCATCTGGATCGACTAGTAAAGCGATTTGCTTTTTTTGAGCTATTGCGGTTCTTTTTATTAACTTCAGTAGGGTCATAAGTACAACTGATTGCTACAAAAATAGTGTTTTGTTTGAAGCGTTTAGATAACTTTCTCCTAATCTTTATATTCGCAAAGGTTAAATCATTATCTGAGCCACTCCATTTTAGGATACCTTACCCTGACCGTAGTCTTTAAAATCAGTACCTTACGAGTTTCACCTATCTCCTCATATCCCTTTATCAACATAACCTTCAGATGAAGTGCATACCAATTGCAATTCCCCTTCGAATCAGCCTCAAACTGCCGGTCTGCCTCTTCCCAAAGTTTTATTGCCTCCTTCTTATCTCCGCCAAATATCGCCGGACGATAGAAAAGCGAATTACCCCTTTCAAATAGAACATACGGATTATTAAGATTTGCCCCTTTAATTTCGTCCATTCGATTATTGTAAATCCTCCCATAAATAGGAGCTTTAAAAGGCTGAAGCGAAATCTTAAACCCATTTAATCCGGCATACATACTCATTAACTCCGGATGTGTTGGATTCTGCTTTAACAATGCTTGAAGCTGTTGCTCTAATATTTCTATCTGTCTTGAGGCATCTGTCTTCCTTTTTGCCTCTAATAAAATCCCTATTAATCCATATCTAGCTCTGGTATAAACCAACTGATCATTAATGCTGTGAACAGAGTCCAATGAATTATCCCTCAGAACAGCCTCCCAATCAGCTTTGTTCCCGGTAATATAATCTTCGAGTAAGCGACAGCTTAATTGCTCTCCGTTCATTTGACCAAAGGATACCTTTGATAATAAAAGCAACAATACGATAATTCTTAGTCTAAATCTATGTTCCGATCTTTCCATTGAATTCTCTTTTTAGTCTTCTCTATAAAATTAACAATCAAAATGTGCCCCATTGCCAACACTTGTAATGGGTGCAGAAGTAAATTAATCAATCCATTCTGGCCAGCAGCAAATGAGGTAGAAAGCCTATTTATAATAATAAAGCAAGCCAACAATATACTCTGCCAAAAAGTAAGAAATGGTAAAACAGCAACAGGACCAACCCCTAATAAGATAAAATACAGCAATGCTATTAATCGTGACCCTCCAAAGAATTCATGGATATTCTTTGAAAATCCTTTTATAGCCTCTTTATATGAGCCGTACATCCTGCACCTAACGAGATTATGACTAACATAAACGGCCATCTTATAATTCCTGGATTTGATTAACCGGGCAATCTTAATATCTTCAACCACCTCATCTTTCACCAGTCTATGCCATTGATTTAACCTATAGGTCTTAGAATCAAACAACATCACCTGGCCATTGGCTGCGGCTATTGATTTGCCCTTTAACCAATAAACCATTCGCAGAGGCAAAAGTGACAAAAGGATCCAATGCATTATGGGCACCGTAGTCAACTCCCCTACACTCTTCATCTCTTGAAACGGAAAGACTGAGACAAGAGCTAATTGTTTTTTAGTAAGAATATTTGAAATAACAACTGGTAGCTGAGGAGCTAAAGTGACATCAGCATCCAGAAATAGCATTAAATTACTCTCACTTTTTTGAGCCAATTGATGGCAGGCAAAGGTCTTCCCATTCCATCCGTCTGGGAGTTCCGCTCCCTTTATCATGCTAATTTGTGGACACTTTTCAATTGATCTCTCAATAATAGATGCGGTAGAATCAGTAGAGTGATCATCACAGAAGATAACTTTCCGAAGGCTGGGCAAGCTACCCTCTAAAGAATTTAAAAGCGGTTCAATACGCGCCTCTTCGTTTCTTACAGGGACAAGAATATCCGGTAATATTTTTCTATTAGAAACCTCCTTTTCACCTTGTTTACCAGCCCACTCAATCCATGGCATCGAAATCAGGTTAATAAGGCTCACCACTGTGATTACCAATTGTGCTCCCATGAATATAAAAAAGATAGTATTCATTGGATTTGCTTTTTAGCCATGTCGACAAATTCATTATTGTAAGCAGATTCTAATGCTTCAACAGAAAAATCATTTGAATCATACCAATGAAGTCTAATGGTTACAGTTGGTCTGGGTGAAGAGAAATAGTCTACAAATACAAAAGAGAATAGAATATGGTACTGATAATTATAATTTGCACTCAATAACGAAATTCCGGGTTTAAACTTGATTTGGGGCTTGTATATGCTTTTAATCTCCCCTTCTGGGAATATGGTAACCAAGTTGTTATCATCAGACAATAACCTCGAAGCATGCCTAAAAGATTCAATTATTGAACGTTTTCCGGGCGAGACAGGAAAAGCCCCAACCTTACTCAGAAAAGGTCTCGCATTAATCTGCTCCTTAAGCATCATAACATAAAACCTCTTTCCCAATTTCTTACTGATAAGCCAGGCAAAATAGCCATCCCACCAACTAAAATGATTCTGAAGTAAAAGAATAGCCCCTTTAGGAACCTCCCCATCATAATCTAGTCTAATCCGTTTAAAGAGAAACAACCCCAGCAGCCTAAACCATCCTGTTACCCATTTTAAAGTAAACTGATCAATTCTTCTCTCATCCATATCTGGTAAATTTTCAAATGCAATGTAATCTAAAGTATTTCTCACTTTGAAGTATTTCAAATTGATTAGACCTGCTTGGTACCCATTAATTGCTTCTTTATTGAAGGTAATCTCCACCATGGAGTTTTAGGGCTAAAATGGTGTTCGAAGTGATATCCAAAATAGAAACAGGTGATAAAGGCAACTAATTTAGGATAAGGATAGGTGCGTGCTTTATATGGCTCCATTATTGGAAAATGAGGAAGCTTATGTGGTTGATAGGTTCCGAAATAAAAGAGTTGAAAAGTAGATAAAATTAACGGCAGTACCCAATAGAGAAGTAGCTGTCCTTCACTAAAAAAGAGCAAGCCAATATTGAATATTACGGCCATTATTACGAGCTGCCATATCGTTAGATATTCTTTCATAAAACGCCACCACCAAATAAAAAATCTCTGATCAGAAGAGTAATCAGGATCTAATTCTGTTCCCGGATTTTCATGATGAAGCTTATGCTTTTTAATTAAATGAGGAAACCATAAACCAGCATATAAAAATGTACAGAAACTCCCTAATATCACATTAAGTCTAGCAATACGTGAGATACTACCATGCATCGCATCATGTGCAACTATGAATAGACCTACGGATAACCAAGTCTGAAGAAGGATAAAAATAAATGTCCAACCTGAAACTAATGTCTCAGAAGAGAAGAATAATGATAAATAGAGATTACCAATCCAAAGGACAATTATTAATAGTGAAATTATTATTCCCATAATCAGATTATTTTAGGTAACTAATAACAGTGAGAGCCAGAAAGAATCCCATTTGTGACAACAACAAGCTAACTGTTAAAGGATTCTTCATGTCCACAGCATACTTTCTGGTAATAGTAAAAACTGGAATTGAGAGTAAAAACCAGGTAACATAATTAAAAATAGGGATATAGTCTCCCTCCCATCTCCATAAGCCTATACTGACGGCACCTGGCTCCATTACCAAATCAAACAAAGTCATTAATAATGCCCCCAGAGGTATGAAATACCATTTATGGGATATCGATCGCATCACACCAGAGAAAAGATAGCCCAGCATCGCCCATAATACTCCAATCATCAAGGGGGTATTATATATCTTAATGCCTAAATACGAACCATAGGCATAGTTCCCAAAAAGTAACCCGGTATTAACTCCTATCATCTCGGCAATAAACCCTAAAAAGAAGATCCCAATCAAAGGTTTTAGTAATACCCCCTTTCGTGACTTCATATAAACAATCAGCAACACCACACAAAGGAGAAGATGAAAAGGAACCATATTCTGAAACATCCACCTCGTCTCATTGAAAGCAAAGCCGACAACCCCCACCAGATGAATTATTATTATAAATGCTATCGCCCAATTCGCTCCGGGCAATCTATCCATTATTTTTCTCATCTTCATTTATTAGCATTTCAACAATTTTCGCAGAAGCTAAACAGAGCGGTACTCCTCCACCAGGATGGACACTCCCTCCAGCAAAATATAGTCCCGGATACCCCTTTAAGAAATTTGGATGTCTCTTAAAGGCTGAATCTATTCTATTCGAAGCCGATCCATAGAGTGCCCCCCCAAAACTACCTGTCCCAGTTTCAATCATTCTTGGAGTTAGTACCTTTTCCAATACAATCCACTTTTCCAGCTCGTCACCAAGTGCTTTCTCTAGCTTCCTCAAAATTATGGGTCGTATTTGATTAACCCAGGAAACCCAATCTGGACCTCTATCAGTTGGCGCATTTATCATAATGAACAGATTAGAACAATTTTCGGGAGCGTCCTCTTTTATTACCACAGAACTATTATATACATAAACCGTTGGGTCATCAAAGAGTTTAGTTCCTCTTTTCAATTCCTTGAACTCCTCATGATAATTACTTGAATAAAAAACATTATGAACATCCAACTTCTCAATCCTCCTGTCAATTCCCCAATAAAAGATTAAAGCTGATGTCGATAGTTCTTTTTTGCTCTCTTTTAAAAGCAAGGATTTATTTTTGAAGATCTCTCGGTAGAAAGTTCGGACATCAATAGTATTAATAACCTTCTCATACCCTTGGATGCTATCATTGACTGTTAACTCCCACCGTTCTCCCACTCTGACGATATTGGAGACTCTTGCGTTAAAAATTACCTCAACGCCTAATCGAATTGCTTGTTGATATAAGGCATCAACAATACTTCGCATCCCACGGACTGGCAAATATGCTCCCAGATTATTTTCTAAATGACTTATTACACGAAGTGTCGCCGGAGTTAAGTAAGGATTGCTCCCATTATAGGTTGCATATCGATCGAACAACATGACCAACCCGGAATTCCCAAACCTGCGTTGGTTGTATCGATGAAGTGAAGTAAATGGTTTTAGTTGAGTCCATCTATACAAATAATGATAGTTACTCCACTTAATAAGATCTTTTAGCCGATGCAGACTCCGATAGATAAACACCGGAGCGGTTAATTCCCAAAGAGCTTTCGCCTCTTTTAAATAATCCCTTAAAATTCTTTTATCAATCGCAAATGCCTTTGATGCTTCTTCGGCAAATGCAACTGAATCAGCCGGGGCATCAAAAACCTTTCCATCAGAAAAAAAGTTTCTATTTAGTGTCTTAAGTCTTATTGTTTCGATCTTCAAATCATCATCTAAAAGATCAGAGAGTTGATCCGGTAAGGTAAACAAGGAGGGGCCCATATCAAATCGATATCCGTCTTTTTCAAAAACACCCATTTTCCCTCCATAGGTTGCCCCTGATTCATAAACAAACACTCTCTTTCCAGCTCTGCTAAGCCGAATTGCAACAGCCAAACCCGAAATTCCAGATCCTATTATTGCTATAGCCATGGCGATTTTTGTTGCTAAAAAAATTTATTTAGATAACTATTAAACAATCTGCCTCAATTTTGTTTAATCTTTAACGCATCTTTCTTAAACAAATGTCAAAAAAAGTACTGATAATAGGAACAGGTTTAGGAGCCTTATCAACCGCCTTAAGGTTATCAAGGCGTGGTTATCAAATTGAAATGGTTGATAAATACCATAAACCAGGGGGTAGATTAAATTTACTCGAAAAAGATGGATTCAAATGGGATTTAGCTCCTACGTTTTTCTCTATGAGTTATGAATTCGACGAGTTAATGAAAGATGCGGGCATGAAAAAACCCTTTTCTTTCATAGAACTTGATCCATTATACGCTGTCCATTTCGAGGGCGACCAGAAGAAATATCTTATTTATAAAAATCTTGATAAACTCGAGGCTGAGTTTGAAAAGCTTGAACCGGGTTTTAAAAGAAGGATGGAGAAATTCCTTGATAAAACAGGGAAAATCTTCCATGATACCGAGAATATTATAATTAAAAAGAACTTTAATTCACTGGTTCACTACCTCCTAAGTATGTCAAAAGTACCATGGAAACATGCTCCGGGTATGGTCACTAATATGTGGGATGAACTTGGCAAGCACTTCTCAAGTTTTGAGGTTAAAGTTATTTTTTCACTGGTTGGCTTTTTCCTTGGTTCAACTCCATTTGATACGCCTGCGGTATTTACACTCTTGACTTATACCGAACTTAAACATGATGGATACTATAATGTTGAAGGAGGGATGTACAAAATAGTGGAGGGGCTTGTTAATGAACTTAAAGCAAGAGGCGTCACTTTCCATTTTAATGTTGAGATAACCGACTATTATACTGAACACGCAGTATTAAAGGGTTTTATTGACCAACATGGGAATAAATGGGAAGCCGATCGATTTGTAGTCAATGCCGATGCAGCAGCCTTCAGAGGGAAAATGTTTTCGAGAGAGAAATACACTGAAGAAAAGCTGGATAACCTACACTGGACAATGGCTCCTTTGACAATTTACCTCGGTGTTAAAGGAAAACTGGATTCACTGTACCATCATAACTATTTCCTGAGAAGAAACTTTAAAGAGTATGCCAGTCGCATATTTAAAAACTCGATAGGACTCGATAAACCGTACTATTACCTCAATATTCCTTCAGTTCATAATGCTGATTATGCTCCTGAAGGACATGAGAGTCTGTTTATCCTTTGTCCGGTTCCCGATCTCAGATATAAATCAAATTGGGATGATGCCGAGCAGATAGCCGATGGGATAATTACTGATCTGTCTCAAAGGATCGATTTCGATATCCATTCCAGCATCGTCTCTAAAACTGTTTTATCTCCTATTCAGTGGGAAAAGATGTTCAACCTATATAAGGGAAGCGGTTTAGGATTAGCCCATGACCTAAATCAGGTGGGTTACTTCAGACCTTCAAACCAAGATGAGGTCTTCCCTAATCTATTCTATGTTGGAGCCTCTACTACACCCGGTACAGGACTCCCTATGGTAGTCATTAGTTCAAAACTCGTAACAGAAAGGATCTTAAAATATGATGGAGTTATATCTTAAAAATAATCTGGAAATAAGCAGAGTAACAACCTCAAACTACTCCACTTCGTTCTCTCTGGGCGTTAGAATGCTTAGCCCGGAATATAGAAGAGCCATCTATGCTATCTATGGATTTGTGAGGTATGCTGACGAGATCGTTGACACTTTCCTCAACTATGACAGAAAAACTCTCTTTGAGGAATTCGAACAAGAGACATGGAAGGCTATTGATCGTAAAATTAGTACCAACCCTATTTTGCATAGTTTCCAATGGGTTACCAACCATTACAATATTGACCATGACTTAATAGAGGCTTTCCTCTATAGCATGAAGCTTGACCTCAATGAAAAAGTCTATGATGAGGAGATGCTTAGAACCTATATCTATGGTTCGGCTGAGGTCGTTGGTTTAATGTGCCTTAAGGTCTTTTACTCAAATGACCCTGAATCATATGAGAAATTAAAACTCCCCGCAAGAAAACTAGGTGAGGCTTTCCAGAAAGTTAACTTCCTCAGAGATGCTTCTGATGACTTTGAAGGAAAAGGGAGAATTTATTTTAAGAACATCGATTTCAACAATTTTGATATTGAAACAAAAAGAAAGATTGAAGCTGAGATTGCACTCGATTTCAAAGAGGCTCAAATTGGATTAAAAAGTCTTAAAAAGGAGGTGCGATTTGGAGTCTACCTAGCTTATAAGTATTATCAAAACTTACTACGAAAAATTGTTGCTGCACCCCCGGAGAATATATTGAAACAACGCTATAGGGTTTCAAATACCAGAAAGCTTCTCATTATGCTTAACACATTTGCAAGAAATCAGGTTAACATGCTATAGTACTAATTGCAAATTAGGTACTATTCAAACTAAACGGTTAACTATGATCTCCATCGAAAACCTATATTATCTCCTTATACTACTCGGTAGTCTTTTAGGCCCTCTTTCTCTTAGTTTTGACAAAAAAGTCTCTTTTTTCAATAAGTTCAAACATTCATGGCTCTCTATTGTCCTACCTGCAATACTGTACATTGCATGGGATGCAGTATTTACGTCCATGAATGTTTGGAGTTTCTCTAAAAAGTATACATTGGGGATATCTATATTTGGGCTACCAATTGAAGAGATCCTGTTTTTTTTCGTAATCCCCTACTGTAGTCTCTTTGTCTACGAAGTCTTTAAATGTTATTTCCCTAATTTATTAAAGTCGAACAATAGAACCCCTGGGTATCTGGCTCTATTAATCATCATTCTATTTTTGTCTTTCAGAGGATTCCCTTTTTCGCAACTCTATACCTCATGGGTTAGCCTAAGTGCGATTGCAATAGTTGTTTTTCTTCTCTTCAGACCCTCCTTCAATAACTTCTGGCTAGCCTTCGCAGTAGGCTATTTAACCGTCCTCATTCCAAAGTTTATGGTCAACGGTTTGCTTACAAGTCTGCCTGTTGTTATCTACAATGATTCTTACTTTTCAACAATCCGAATACTATCTATCCCATTAGAAGATTTTATCTATTTCTTAGGTCTATTTCTTTTAAATATAATGCTTTATGAATACTACCTAAAAAGGAAGTTATCAAATCAACCTCTAGTTTAAAAGAAGTAACTACTGCCTGCTTAATTTTTGGTATCGTAATTTTATACGTAATCCGTTGCCTGTTGCCCGTTGCCTGTTGCCTTTTACGAGTTATTTCTTATAGAAACAAGAGGTGAACGTCTTGAAATTAAAATTGCATGAACCAAGGTTATTAAAAAAGTAATCAACGCAATAATTACCGTTGCAATTAAATAGACATTAGGATTTACCGGCATAGCATACGAGAAACCCGACAACCACCAATGGGCAAAAGTTGCAGCGATAGGAATACCTAAAACAATAGCGAAAAGAGTCAGTATAGCAAACTCCTTACCGATAATTGATAAAATGTCAATATCAGAAGCCCCTAGAACCTTACGGATACCTATTTCATGTGATCGCTCTCCTGCAACATAAGATACCAGACCAATCAACCCCATTGAGGCAACTAAAAGCATGAGTAGACAAAGTAACGCAGAAATCTCTGACGTCTTCTTCTCAGCTGCATACTGCTTCTGTAATTCATCAGAAAGAATAGAATACTCGAATGGCCGCCCCTCATTCATCTCAATGTATTTCTGCTTGACAAAATTAAGAACCACAGGTAAAGAAGCTGCCTCCCTATATCTTACTACCACATACCGAGTGAAGTAGTTTATTTCAAACTCGTTCTCTTTTAAGTTTAATACCAAAGGTGTTATCGGTTGATGAAGTGACTTAACATGAAAATCCTTAAACACCCCGATGACCTTTTCATGACCACTTAAGCTATGAAAGCTCTTCCCAATTGCGGACTCATTTGTCCATCCCATCTGTTTTACCAAATCTTCTGAGATTAGCAGAGCCTGATCATAATCGGTACTTCCTTTATAAATAAAATCCCTACCACTTACAATCTGAATCTTAAGAGTATTTATGAAGTCGTCTCTAACAACCAATGCCGGGAAAAAATGCCATTTGTTAGGATCCTCCCCTTCAACCTTAAACTCATGATTATTATGATTCACCCCGGGTATCTCATCTACTGCTGTCACAGATTCTATCATCGTATTCTCTATAAGAGTATTTCGAAACTGTGGGAAGGTTTTAACCAATGGACTCTGTTTTATCGGTATAAGAATAACATTCTTGTAATCAAAGCCTAAATCTGCATTTCGAATAAAAGAGAGCTGTCCGATAAAAATTGCTGTAATTATAATTAAGACAAAAGAAGCTGAAATCTGAAAAACAACAAGTACTTTCCTAACTATAATCGGGCTACGTCCCCTTCCTGTTAAACCTCTAAGTACCTTAACCGGCTCATAGCCCGTTAAAAACAGAGCAGGATAACTCCCGGCTAATAAAGCGGTCAATAGAACAATCCCTGATAGAACGAGCAATAATGCCGGGTCTGTAAGATCCATCGCAGTGAACCTCCTGGATGCAAGACTATTCAAGATTGGCAGCATCAGATTAGAGAACAGTAAAGCCAAGAAAGTGGCAACAAGAACCATGATCAGCGCCTCAGTTAAGAACTGTGCCCGTAAGAAATTCTTATTAGCCCCGAAAACCTTTTTTAACGCAATCTCTTTAGCTCGCTGAACAGCTGTTGCCGTACTCAAATTCATATAGTTAATGGCAGCTACAATTATTACAAACAAGGCAATGTAAGCCAACCATTTCAAATAAAACCAATTACTATTTGGCCCAATCTCATAATCTAAATTAGAATGCAGGTGGATGGATGTAAGTGGTTGAAGTAATAGCGTAATTGCTTTCGGATCTGCATCGAAATAGTGTTCCAGAGCAAACTTCGGCATCTGAGCCTCTAACTCTTTTACTGAAACACCCGGTTTTAACTTCACATAAGTATAAAACGGATTAAAAACCCATGTTTGTGGCAAAGTGCCATTCCTTGACATTCGTGCCATCGTTGATAACGAGACAATCATATCATAGGGCATATGTGTTGTTACCGGAGAATCCTCAACCACTGCTGTTACAGTCAACTTCATGAATTTATTAACTCTTAACTGCTTCCCCAAAGCATTCGCATTTCCAAAATACCTTTTTGCTGTTGATTCCGTAAGGACAATTGACAACGGTGTAGACAACGCCTTTTTAAGATCACCAACCACTGCCTTGACCGGGAATACTGCAAAGAATGTGCTATCAGCCATAAAGAGCCGCTTCTCTCTAAACTGCTTGAACCCGGCATTCTTAAATGGGGCTTCATTAGATGAGTACTCAACAAAAAACTCTCCACCCCAGTCATTATATAACCTTGTCTGTGTTTCAATCAATTGAGGATAGGTCTTCGCTAATGTCTCTCCAACTATAGCCGGACAAGAGGCTGAACGCTCCTCCGTGCCGGCAAACTTTGAAATCTGAGCGACCCTGTAAATTCGATCTCTATCTGGAACATGCTTATCAAAACTTAACTCATTTCTGAGATAGAGCCCTATAAGTATTGCTGCTGTTAGCCCTAATGACAAACCTAAGGTATTGACCAAAGTATAGATCCTATTCTTTTGTAAATACCTAATTGATAGCTTTAAGTTCTTATTTAGCATGGAGTATGTTGATTGGATTTGGATAGCGATTGTACAAATAATGACTCTAATTATATGCCAACTTTAAAACATACTGATTCTCAATGCGTAAAAAATTCAAGATGTTCGATAAAGATATAGTCGTCGTTCATTTACGAACACCAATTTACTCAAATTTACATTGACCCTTTGACTACCCAACTTTATCTCTGTAACAGAATAGATTTGAAAAGCTTTTAAATAACTATCTTTGCCGCAATTACAACCTAGATTAATAGGGGATTTATACAATTTACATGGAGATTTCAAGCTTGGGCATTGCCGAATCAGCGGTTTTAATAGGTATTATTACACCCGATGTTGCATCATGGAAAGTCGAAGAATATCTGGATGAATTAGCATTTCTTGTTGACACTGCCGGTGGTGAATCAGTTAAAAGGTTTGTTCAACGTCTACCTGCACCTGATCCAAGAACTTTTCTTGGTTCTGGCAAACTCAAAGAAGTGGCTGAATTTATCTCAGAGAACAACATTACAATGGCGGTCTTTGATGATGAACTTTCGGCATCACAATTTAGAAATGTTGAGAAGATTCTCAATTGTAAAATCCTTGATAGAAATAACCTCATTCTTGACATTTTCGCTAAACGAGCCAGAACGGCACATGCAAGAACTCAGGTAGAACTAGCTCAATATGAATATCTTTTACCAAGACTTACCCGCATGTGGACTCACCTCGAGAAACAACGCGGGGGTATTGGAATGAGAGGACCAGGAGAGAAAGAGATTGAGACTGACCGTCGTATTATTCGTGATAGGATTGCCCTCCTAAAAACTAAAATTAAAGAGATTGACCGTATCTACACTACCCAGAGAAAAAACCGAGGACAGATGATCAGGGTGGCCTTAGTGGGCTACACCAATGTGGGTAAATCTACACTGATGAACCTACTAAGTAAATCAGATGTATTCGCAGAGAACAAACTATTTGCTACTCTCGATACGACAGTCAGAAAGGTAGTAATTGGAATGACCCCATTCCTACTCTCTGATACCGTTGGATTCATTCGCAAATTACCTCACAATCTGGTTGAATCCTTTAAAAGTACTCTCGATGAAGTCAGGGAAGCCGATCTATTGTTACATGTGGTTGATATTTCCCATCCCGGAGCCGATGACCAAATTAGAGTAGTCCAAGAGACCCTAAGAGAGATTGGAGCTGATAAACAACGGGTGGTAATGGTCTTTAATAAAATAGACAACCTCCCTGATGAGAACTCTGTTGAGTCTGATGACATAGAAAAACCTGCTCTCCCTTCTTTATCTGAAATCAAACAGAGCTGGCTGGCCAAAGATAATACCCCATCAGTCTTCATCTCTGCAACCAATAAGTTGCATACTGACGCCCTCAAAGAGCTGGTTCTAAATGAGATCAAAGACCTATATGCTATCAGATACCCATACGCAACCGGATATCCTGGCCTCAGTAAGGACTATGACCATAACATGACCCCCATTCTTGATGATGAGGACTAAAAGTTATTGTCGATAAATAAAGGTTACAGACCAGACAAAGCGATTCTGCATGTGGCTAACGCCAGAAGTGGCGTGAGAAAAGAGTAATCAATCCATAAATCTCAAGGCGGCCAAGCAGCATATTTCCTGACAGAATCCACTTACCTGCCAAGGGAATGCTATCATAATTGCTCATTGAGCTAATACCACCAAATCCTGGCCCCACATTTCCCATGGTAGCAGCTGAGCCACTTATTGCATCAAGGGCTGGTACCCCCATAGCTGTAAGCGCTACGGCAGAAAAAAAGACAATTGACAGATAGAGTACAATAAACATGAAGACCCCGCTTACCGTATCTTCAGCAACAACATGACCATCAACTTTAATTGGAATAATAGCGTGTGGGTGAGATGCCCGACGCACGGATGTCCGGAGTGCTTTCCATGCTATTACAATACGATCTACCTTAATGCCCCCTGAAGTACTACCGGCACAAGAGCACTGAAGAGTAAAAAAGAGTAAAAGCATTAGAGAGAACCATGGCCATCCAAGGGTATCATAGGTGGCAAATCCTGTTGAAGTACCCGCACTCAACAATTGAAAAGAGCTATATCTGAGAGCTACCCAATAACTATCGAAATGAGAGCCGAGTAAATCCCATGCCATTAAAGCACTTGCTACTACATTGGCAATAATATAGTATAAAGGCACAGAAAGCAGAATCAATGAGACCCTTCTTCTGGCTATCACTGCAAAGAGTAATCCAAAGTGCATTCCACTAAGCATCATAAAAACCATTATAATAATCTCGGCTGGCAGATTATTAAATGCCGCAACACTCGCATTACGAGTTGAAAAACCTCCTGTTGCAACAGTAGCAAATGAGTGAGTTATCGCATCAAACCAATCTAAACCAAAAACCATTAACAGAATGACCTCCACAAAGGTTAGGCCTAGATAGACCCAAAGAAGAATTCTCATCGCCTCTCGAGCTCTATATTTCAAATTATCTTTGGCTAATGGTGCCAATTCTGATCTGAAAAGAATCGACTTGGCATTACCCATTGAAGGCAACATCACCATTACAAAAATCACTATTCCGATTCCACCTATCCAGTGAGTACTTGCGCGCCAAAAGAGGATACTTCTTGGAAGTGCTTCAATATCTTTAAGTATTGTTGCTCCGGTAGTTGTATAACCCGAGACTGATTCAAACCAGGCATCAGCAAATGAAATTTCGCCACCCCACATCACGTAGGGCAAAACCCCTATCAAGCAACTTAACACCCATGAACCAGCTACAATAAACAACCCCTCCTTAATGGTTATCTCATTTGTATTCGGAACAAAAATGAGTGGCATCAGACCAAACAATGAGGTAATCAGAAAACTGTATAGCAATGCAAATGCTCCATCGTCAATATCATACCAAATTGAGACCCCTAATGAGATCAACATAAAGAGAGCATTGAAAAGCAACACTATCCCAAAGAATCGAAAAATAATACTTAGACGCATATTAACGAGATGGCAAGCTTTGTAATAACTTAGAAATTGCTGTAGAGAGTCTTGATAACTCATCTTTTGTATCGATAGCAACCTTATATGGCTTCTTGCTTCTACTATAGTCTTCTACTGCTTTAGTAATCCTGACAATTGGTGAAGCTATAAAATGATTAACCATATAATTGAATAATAACACAAATACGACGCTCCCAATCAAGGCAATAATTCCAGGCATAATGGTCTGATGCGTTTGCATCTGAAGCAAATTTCCTGTATCTAGCATCGCATTTTGATTCATATAGGCCAGCTCTTTAATCCTTCCTCGAAGCTCACCAATAGTGTTATGTGCAAAATTCACATATTGATCGAGTGTTACCTCTGTATTATCACCTGCCTGCTGCTTTATCTGATTTAAGTACAGCGTGTATTCACGATGGATGGTAGCCAATAGTGTATCTTCACCTTTAACAGTTACATGAGCCAGAGCCTGATCATAAGACTTCCTGAACAGGCTATCTGATTGTTTCATCATATCAAGACCCTTAAGTGTATCCTTGTTAATAACAAACAAAACTCCTGTAGCATGCTGATCAAGTGCTTCACCCATCAGATTTGCAGCTTCAATACTGGTATAATAATCGGTGAAAAGCGTTTCAATTGAGCTTCCTATTTTTTTTAACTGGAATATCATAATCAGCCCCGCAACAAATAACATCGCAGCTAAAATTGAAAAGCCAGAGATAATCTTTAATCGTAACCCCATCTTATATCGTCTTTGAGGCAAATTTAACACCCTAAATTGTTCTTGCCAAATATACTGCTTGGGTGTAGCCTAAATTGTACTGAGTAATATAGGCTTAATGATTCTTTATTCAATCACAAACAGAATACTAATTATTAACCGCCAACGAACCCTTCTTCTTAATAACCCGCTGTACAAAACCACCTAAAAACAAGAGAACTGAGGCATAACCAGCAATTCTTCCAATATAGTCGCCATACTGAACATAAAAGGTAATCTCCTGATTAGCATGCAGCGTTTGCTTAATCACGGCCTCTTTCCAGTAAGGAGTCTCATCTAAAATCTCACCCTTTTGGTTAATAAATGCCGATATTCCTGTATTAGCTGACCGTGCTATATCACGTCGGGTCTCAATTGATCTAAGCGAAGAGAAAACCAGATGCTGTCGATGTCCCGCAGTATTGCCCCACCAACCATCATTAGTGATTACAAATATTAACCCTGCCCCATTCTTCACATAGCCTGAAACAAATTCTCCATATATCGATTCATAGCATATCGCAACACCTACCTTCACCTCCTGAAATGGCGAACCCATTGCTCTTCGCTCTTTCATTAGCCCTAATGACCCAACTGTTCCTCCTAAATTAAAGGCTACATCTTGTAATGGCCGTAGGAGTGATGGAAAGGGAAGCTTCTCAGGACCAGGAACCAATTTTGATTTATGGTAATAATTGGATGGATATTGGGAATCAATACATATCGCTGTATTATATGCATCGTAGTACTCTTTCCTATCTGAAAAGGTTCTGGCTGTCTCACTCTTTTTCTCTTTTCCGTAATACTCATAGGTTGATGAGCCTATAATCACACTCAGCTTCGGGTATTGCCTGAGGAAGTTTTTAATAGATAAAATGGCAGGAGTTGAATCAATCCGATCAACCCATATATCATCATACAGTGTAGACTCAGGATATACGATATATCGTGTATCAGGACCGGCCTTACTTGCACCCAGTTCGAGTACATGTTTCAATATCTCAGATTGAGGCATCCCATATTGCTCAGTCCACGGGTCATGATTTGGTTGTACAACCACCACCTCAACAGCAGAACCCTTTTCTTTATATCGAGAATAGATAACCAGAGAAACTATGATTGGAACAATGAGCAAGACAATCAGAGAAGAGGCATATAATACCTTATCCTTTATATTAGATGCTGATTTATAAAACCCTTTGATAGTAAAAAAAGCCAGAATATTAACCAATAAAACCCACATTGATCCACCAAGTATACCAGTGTATTCATACCATTGAACCAACATCGGGTAGGCTCCGAAACCATTCCCAAGATTAAGCCATGGCCATGAAAGATCCCAATTCATATGCCACCATTCAAAGGCAATCCAGAACAACGGAAACAGGAGCAACCCATGCGCCTTCATTCTTAACGCCTTACGTGTAGAAAAATAGGCCATATACACAAATGCCTGAAACAAAGAATTTAATAATATAGCCATTATAGCTCCAAATGGCGTAGAATTCCATATCCACCATGTGGTTACAACATTCCAGATAAAGAAAGTAAAATACCCCCAACGGAAGGCTCGCCATGCTGGTCTCTTTTTCTCGCTCTTTAGCAATTGATCATCTAAGAAAAAAAAGGGAATTAATGCTACCAATAGTAATGGAGCAAAACCATCGCGTGGCCAGGCTGCAATAAGAAGTATGGCTGAACTAAAAGATAAAAACCACTTATTCTGTAATAATCTCATAGATGATATTCCTTAATTATCAGCAATATTGTAAAACTATATTCTATTCATTAAATCGAAGAAAAACCTACGATAAGGTTACATTAAATGATCTCTTGCCTACCCACCATACTAAGGCTCCGAAAATGAGCCCTACACTTGCTCCACCTAAAACATCAGATGGATAATGTACCCCAAGGTGCATCCTCGACCAAGCGGTTAAGAGAGCCCAAATAAAGGAGGGTAGTATGACATACCATTTAGGTTTCCATAAACTCAGAGCGATAGCCATAGCCATCGCATCAGTAGTATGACCAGAAGGGAAAGAGGGACTACCTGCTACCGAAAGTTTTTCAAAAATGTCATACACTGAAAAGGGTCTCGGACGATCAAAATACCACTTAATTATAGTGGTTATCAAGGCAGGAATAGAAACAGTCAGCAAAAGGAGTAACCCTTCTAACCACCGTCTCTTCTTCCTTTGAATTAAAAAATAGATCAGGATAGATGAAGGTATAACAAACGCCAGAGTAGGAGCAAGATTGGTAATAAATTCCATTATCCCGTCAAGAGAAGTGTTGCGATTACTATTCAATTGAAAGAGTATTGCAATATCAATCTTCTCAATATAAGCCGGAAATGAGCCAGGCCGAAGGGTATCCGGAACGGGAAGTTGCATATTTAAGTATACTTTTGCGAGTAAAATAGTCTATTGACCAAGCAACAAAGATAGGCTTTTTGCTAATTTTGCTTGTTCTATGCCACAACTCTTTAATTTAATCATTAATAAACTCTATTCAATGAAACGTCTAGTGAAGATTGCGTTGCTTTTCATGTTCGCTCTGAGTCTGAATGCTCAGGATATGAAAGCACCGCTACCCAATGACCCCGACCTTAAAGTAGGTAAGCTGGAGAATGGATTGACCTATTACATTCGTAAGAATGCCCAACCAGAAAAAAGGGCTGAGTTCTACCTCGTTGTTGATGCAGGTTCAATCCTTGAAAACCCTGACCAAAACGGCCTTGCTCACTTTACTGAGCATATGGCTTTTAATGGCACTAAGCATTTCCAAAAGCATCAGATAATTAATTATCTGCAGTCTATCGGAATGAAATTCGGCCCTGAAATCAACGCCTTCACAAGTCATGATGTAACCGCATACATGCTGCAAAAGGTGCCTATTGACAAACCCGCTAATATCGACACCTCACTATTAATCCTTTATGACTGGGCAAATGAAATTTCATTTGAAGACGTTGAGATTGATAATGAACGTGGTGTTATTCATGAAGAGTGGCGCACTGGCAGAAGTGCTATGGAGAGAATGAACAAAGAAGCTAATAAAATGCTCTTCCGTAATTCTAAATACGCTATTCATGATGTCATTGGAGATATCAATATCATTGATAACTTCAAATATCAAACTGTAAAAGACTTCTATAAAGATTGGTATCGCCCCGATCTACAGGCTATTATCTGCGTTGGAGACTTTGATCCACAGGTAATTGAGCAAAAAGTAAAAGATCTATTTGGAAAGACTCCTACTCGTAAAGAAAAGAGAGAACGTACCGTATTCCCGGTTCCCGACCATACCGAAACACTGGTAAGCATCAACAGCGATAAAGAGGCTCCTTACAATATGATTCAGGTTGTTTATAAACATGATGTGGTAACCCCTGAAAACAATATTGGTTACTTACGTGATAAAATGAAAGAGGATCTTTACAACTCAATGATGAATGCTCGCTTCTCTGAACTTCTTCAAACCGAGAACCCTCCTTTCATGTATGCTGTTTCAATGTATACCAACCTGGTTAAATCTAAGGATGCTTACATGGGCTTTGCCGTTGCTAAGAATGAAACTGTCATGGCTGCCCTTGAAAACCTTCTAATAGAGAATCAACGTGTTCTTCAACATGGCTTCACAGAAGGCGAACTTCAACGCGCTAAAGATGCTATGATTACTAAGGTTGAAAACCAATACAACGAAAGAAACAAAAGAAATAGCGATGAATTCGTTTGGGAATACTTCTCAAACTTCCTTCAAAAGGATCCTATTACCAGCATCGAGTCCTACTTCAACATTACCAAGCAGGTCGTTCCCGGAATTACTCTCCAAGAGATGAACCAACTACCCGCTAAATATCTACGCAATGACAATCGTGTAATCGTTCTTAACCTTGGACAGAAAGAGGGCTTCACTCCTCCAACTGAAGCTGAAGTTCTTGCTACTCTTGAGAAAGCAAACAATACCAAAGTAGACGCATACATTGATAAAGTTAAAAACCAACCTCTTATCACTAATAAGCTTACCGCTGGTAAGGTTGTTTCTGAAAAGAATAATGCTGAACTTGGCACGACTGAATGGACTCTCAGCAATGGTATTAAGGTTATCATTAAGCCCACTAGCTTTAAGGATGACGAGATTCAGATGTATGCATTTAGTAAAGGTGGTTATTCTCAATACGGACCAGAGAAGTTTGTTTCAGCTAGCTTAGCCGCTGATGTTGCTAATGAAAGTGGACTGGGTGAATTTAGTAGTATTGAGCTTACTAAGGCTTTAGCCGGTAAAGTAATCAGCCTGAGCCCATCTATTGATGAGCTATCAGAAGGTCTGCAAGGCTCCTCTTCTAAAAAAGACCTCGAAACTTTAATGCAGTTGGTTCACCTCTCTTTTACAGCTCCTCGTGTTGATGAAAAATCATTCACTTCTGTTGTAAATCGTACCAGAGGAATGCTTCAAAATGCATCTGCTAACCCCGCACAAGCTCTTCGTGATACTCTACAAGTTACTTTAGGCAACTATAGCCCCTATCGTAAACCTATGTCTGTTGAACGTCTTGCAGAAGCTAACTTTAATGATATCTCTCAAATCGTCAAGGAAAGATTCGGTAATCCCGATGATTTCACATTCGTATTCGTTGGCTCTTTCGACAAGCTTCAACTTCGTCAGTTAGTTAATAAATACCTGGGCTCTCTACCAAAAACGGGTCGCCTAGAAGAAGGAAAAGACCTAAACATCAGAGCTCCTAAAGGTCATATCACGAAAGAGGTTATTCGCCCGATGACTGATCCTAAAGCTACTGTTTACGTTGCAGCTACCGGTCTGTATAATTATGCTACAATGGATCGTCTTTGCCTTGATGCTATTAATGATATCTTAAGTGTACGCTATATTGAAACCATCCGTGAAGAAGAGGGTGGAACTTATGGAGCTGGTGTCTATACCCAACAAAAGAAAGCTCCTGTTGGCCAATATACTCTCAATGTTCGTTTCGACTGTGACCCTGATAATGCCGCTAAATTAACTGGTATCGTCATCCGTGAACTAGATAACATGCGTAAGAATGGTCCTGATGAAAAACAGGTTAATAACTTCCGCGAAAACAAAATAAAGACCTACACCGAAAGCATCAAGGAAAACGACTTTTGGATGGGTACTTTAGTTAGCATCTACTCCGGAAAAACTACCGTTGAAGACTTTACCAAATACACTGAGAATATTAAAGCTATCACTCCAGCCTTAATTAAGAAGACCGCTGAAAAGCTCTACAATGGTGACAATCTGATCCAGATCACCCTGAAGCCTGAAAGCACGGAAAACTCTGTTAAAAATCCTAATATGATTCGTCAACACTAAGATGAATCTGATTCTAAAAAAGGCTCTCAATTGAGAGCCTTTTTTTTTCCACATTCAAAAACAAGTTCGAGATACACGGAGTCTTTAGGCTTGATACAATAAGCCTTTTCTAAGACCTAAACCCTAATTTTTCCCCAGTAGCCAGTAGCCCCTAGCCACCAGCTATTCGGTGCTTGCTAATCTTTGAATTTTGAATCCCTCCTGCCAGCCACAAATATCCATGCTTCCAATTATCTGATATTCAGCCTCCCTAAAGCATCCCTCTTATATCCCTCTTATATCTCTCTTATGACTCTCTTATGTT
>JAJTBW010000208.1 GCA_021286705.1 Sphingobacteriia bacterium | reverse complement strand
CTAATACTGGCATCATGTGAAAGTTCCGTCAACTCAAACAATCCGAGATCATCCTATACGCTCGCGTACGACAGCATAAGGTACGGAGAAGACAGCAGCGTCCGCAGGGACGACTCCGTATTCATAGACTACTCGAAGACGAAATGCATAATATTGCAGTACGAATATAAATCAACGAACCCGCTTTCGATAGAATACTGGGCGCGTAACAAAAACAACGGACCGAATGTATTCCAGACGGCGTACGACCACGGAGAAACATCAAATTTCCTGTTCGTAAGCGACACAATCTATCCGCAGTTAAACGCGACCAGCAACATATTCAGCATAACGTACAACCTTAAATCCCCTGTATTTCCGGGAAGTCTCACGATAATCCGTAACCTGAACCTGTACAAATTCGACTAGCGGACTCACATTGCAAATTGTCATCCCCGCAATCTCTTAGCGGGGATCTTGAGATTCTACTTCCTGTATGCGCAAAAATGTAATGTTACAAAACACTCCTAAGCATTTCGATTTATGTCAAAGAACTTATGACACAAAGGTGTCAGATATCCGGCACATGTATCACCGGAAGTGCCATGAAAGACTCACTGAAGTATTGATAAAACAACGGAGCATACTGAAATTTACGGATTCGTGTCATAAAAGTATCAGATGAAGGAAAAATCGCGCGCAAGTTTATGTAAATATTTTATTTACATGTGACACTGTATATGACACTTAGCAATCAGCATTTAATTTAAAGTTAAAAGTTCAAAATGCAAAAGTACAATTCAAAATTCAAAATTATATTATATTACTTCTGCTCTGAAAAACTCTCTTCTAAATTCTAGATTCTAAATTCTAGATTCTAGATTCTAGATTCTAAATTCTAGATTCTAGATTCTGTTCTCCATAGGCTCCTCTTGATTCTTGCTTCTTGATTCTTGCTTCTGCTCTTCAAAAGCTCTTCTCTGTGTCCTAAGTGCCTTCATGGTGAAAAATAAAATTGAAATCGCTCTTCTCTGTGTCCTCGGTGTTCTCAATGGTGAATCGCTCTTGCTCTTAACTAGATTCTAAATTCTAAATTCTAGATTCTGTACTTCATAGGCTCCTCTTGATTCTTGATTCTTGCTTCTGCTCTTCAAAAGCTCTTCTCTGTGTCCTCGGTGTCCTCAGTGGTGAACGCTCTTGCTCTTAACTAGATTCTAGATTCTAGATTCTAGATTCTGTTCTCCATAGGCTCCTCTTGCTTCTTGCTTCTTGCTTCTGCTCTTTAAAAGCTCTTCTCTGTGTCCTCGGTGTCCTCAGTGGTGAATCGCTCTTGCTCTTAACTAGATTCTAAATTCTAAATTCTAGATTCTGCTCTCCTTCGTGCCTTCGTGGTAAAAAATAAATTAAAATCGCAGCAAACAACCCTCCCGAAACCCCGTTACCGGTTAATACTCCAAAAAAATAACTTGATTAATTTACTAAAAATAATTAATTAAGGAGACGGAAATCCAAATAGCTTAGGGAGGGTAAATTATTGTTCGGCAGAAAATCGTGTAATAATTCAGACATTCCGGCGACAACTCACCGCCCATTATTCACAATCAATTCATCATTATGAAAAAACTATTCCTTTTTATTTTCTTATTTTCAATTCTGGGTACCGCTTCCGCTCAGCGTAACGACAAAGCGTTTCTTGAGGCAAAAGACTATTATGATAAAGGCATGGAACTGGCTTATGCGGGAAAATATGAAGAGGCGGTTAAACTTCTGGATAAGTCCCTCGAATTTGTTCAGGACGAATTTGTTGCCTGGTATAACAGGGGTATTATAAAAGGTTATTTGGGACTCGATGAAGAAGCCCTGCCTGATTTTGAAGAGACATTAAAGTTAGTGCCAGATTATAAAAAAGGATATCTAAACCGCGGAACAACTAAAAAACACCTGACGGATTACGACGGTGCAATCTCGGACTATAATTATGCCATCGTACTCGACCCCGATTATTCGGAAGCATATTATAACAGAGGACTCGTCTATGAAATGCTTGGTAAAAAAGATTCCGCCTGCGCTGACTTCAAAAAATCAAAAGAACTGGGATTAAAAGAGGCGAAAGAAAAAGTTGAAAAATGCAATCATCCGGAAGAAACATCGAGACCTGTTAACGTGATACTGCGTCTTACTAAGACTGCAGCGGACGACAAATACGGCTTCACAAAAGAAAATCCGGTGAAAGTCGGAATAGGGCTTTCCGGCGGACCGGCGAATCAGAAAGCATATCTTAATTTGCTTCGGGACGCGCAGGGCAAGAAAATAAGTTATACAAGGCTCGGCAGTTGCTGCATGTACCAGACCCCTAATGGATTCGACGGATTCGGTATGCTTGACATATATGAAATAACCTATCTGAACGAAGCCGGTGAAGCAAAAAAAGCCGACGTCTACATCACCTTCTACGATTACGAAGAACCCCTGATACTTTACGGATTTAAAACAGTGGGGAAAAAATAAGTACGAATACTTTAATACTTCGGGACGGATAAAAAAATAATTTGCGTATAAAGTAAACGACCCGCCTGAGCGGGTCCTCGGTCCACAGATGCTATCTGTGGAGATGTTATTATAAAATTAATAACCGTGAATAATAAAATCAACTGAAAGATAAAAGAAAGCAAAATTTTATTAGTTAGAGACTTCTGAAAAACTATTCAATTCAACTTTGTCATCCCGGCGAAGGCCGGGATCCATAACAGAAATGCGTTTTTTGATTTTGCGTTTTTTACAAAACAGGGTTTTTCAGAAGTCTCAAGTTAGATTAATAGTTATCATGTTCTCAGATTTGCTCGGAAAAACAACTGACTCAAATCAATTCCCGTATGAAATATCCAAATCTAACGGTTTTGCTTTGAGAAGTTTGAGGACTAGTAAAGGATTAACAAAGGGGTGGTAAAGGACTAATTAAGTACTGGTAAAGGACTGATAAAGGGCTGATAATGCGTCAACTTATTTTCGCGTTTTTCAAATAACAAAAAAAAGAAAATGAGAACGCTTTTTGCCGAATATAAAAAAACATTGAAATACGGTGCGGAATAGAGGAAAACAGTCCTCCCGAACCCATGATCCCAGTTAATACTATAAAAATATAACTTGATTAATATATTGAAAATAGTTAATTAATGTGTAAGTGAACACAAAAGCATAGGGGGATATTTTATTGTTCGAATCAGTATCGGGTAATAAATCAGGACTTCGGGGGAAATGATCCCAATTACTCACCATAAATATTATTAGTAATATAATGTTGCGTTATTATTATAAAATGTATCTGCCGTAAGCATACAAATTATTAAATTGCCATTTTACGATTTATGATATTAAACTGTAATTTTTCTAAAATAAAATGTAACGAATACTACACAAAGCCAACACATTCTGCTGGGATTTGTGTAATTTTATTACGCATATTAACTAGTTAGCGGTCAGGCTTGGGGACAGTGCTAACTTTGACCAACAGTGCAAGTAATGAAAGATTTTAAACACACATATCAAGAAATTGAAGTTACGACTTGGACTGAAGCCAAAGTGCTTTTTGATGAGATTGACCAACACTCCATTTTTCGTGGACAGAGTAAAGCGGAATGGTTATTAAAGACCTCACTCGAAAGGACAAGTTTTTTTGCAAAGTCTTATCATGTAGAACAGGACTTTGTAAGGGACTTTCAAAGAGGAGCATTTACTTACGCCAACAATATACCCTTACCCAAAGACGATGACTTTTTAAGTTGGCTCTCACTCATGCAACATCCTGGTGCACCGACTAGGTTTTTAGACTTTTCATTTTCTCCTTTCATTGCCGCATTTTTTGCATTGGAGGAGGCAGAAACTAATTGTGCAGTTTGGGCAATTGAGAAAGACCATTTAAAGGAAGACTTACATCACAAATACAAAGATGGTTTTAAATACTATGAGGACATTTTCTTTGACTTAAAAGAAGATGTGTTTAATCGCATTTTCA
The DNA here is from genome assembly GCA_021286705.1 of Sphingobacteriia bacterium. Classification (GTDB taxonomy): domain Bacteria; phylum Bacteroidota; class Bacteroidia; order Bacteroidales; family TTA-H9; genus JAJTBW01. Next base: position 2,525 of record JAJTBW010000208.1, on the reverse strand, counting down.
CAGAGAATAAATTAAGTTGTGTGTTTCCTGTTAGACCTTTCGTAACAAACAAAAGGTTTATCCAACAACAATCTGTATTTGTGAGTTTAGGCAATAGCAATGAAACATTCATGGAGCAACTTGAAAAATACTTCTACCCGGAATACTTAAAAAACCATGTGATTAAAGTTGTGTTGCCTTACGAAATCAAAGACGAAGCATTGTATGACTTGAACAGAATGAATATAAATCGTAGCACTTTATTCTCAGACCTTGACGGCTATTCTGCTTACTTAAAGAAATATTACGAACTCCGACATAATGGAGCACAACATAAAATTACAGACAGCGCTGAAAAGCGTAGAGCAAATTCAGAAAGCAAAATCAAACGCTTTGATTGAAATAAACGACTTTGATTATTTAGTAAATCAATTAAACCTACTTATAGGTTTTTTGGACGTTTCGGACGAGCAAGTTTACAATCAAATAAAACAACACGACCGTTTCAGCATGGGCTTGACTATAGAGCAGTTGTATGACAATCAATATGTAAATTACTCAAATCATATAACAACTTCCGCATTACTTCTTGGCTTCTCACATTTCGAGGACTTCATGACAAAATGTATTGCTAAAATCCTGACAACTTACCCTGACAAAAACGACTTCAAGGTAACACTCAAAACAATTAGAGAAAAGGGCGACAGTTTAATTCCTACACTTGCAGACGAGCAATCAAGACGACTGACTTTTGCCGAAAAAATAAAATTTATTGAAAAGCATCTTAAGGGACTTTCGCCCAACATTTTGGTTGACATCAAGTTTGTAAATGACATTAGAAATTGTCTAATGCACAACAACGGTTTAGCAGATAAAAGACTTCATCCAAAATATCAAGACGGACAGAAAATTGTTTTAAACTCAGGAGAGGTTAATGGTTACGGACTTCAAGCAAGACAATTAGCAAGAGAAATATGGGAACGAATATGATAGACACGACAGAGTATAAACCGAATAACCCAGCCGCTAACAAGGGCTTAACGAAAGTGGCGGTTCAGTGGTTAATTGAACATTTGTGCTTCGTATCAAGTTTAGTGCTGGCAGACTGTTTTGTGCTTCGTATTCGCCACCTTCGCCAAGCCCCGAAACGTTGTGTGTCATTCTATGGAGAGACTGCTAAGATCAAAATACAGTAACTAAAAATATAATTATGGGATTTACAAAAGCACTTTACTACCCGACAATTGACATCACGAACGAGGAATGGTTAAAGACTGCCGTTCTTTTTTGGGATGAGATAAATACAATTGTCCCAACATCAATTTCCAATCCTTATCAAGAGAACACAACTCAATATCTTTCGGATGAGGGGATTTTAAAAGCTATGAGAGTTAATCCTGAAATTGATATTATAGAGGACTTGACTACAGATACTTTGAATTACTTAAACACAAATGAAGGGTTTCAACTTTTGACGCAAGGGCAAGGAAGATATGCGACAATTCATAGGGATAAGTTACCAAGAGATGTTAGCAGGTTGTTTGACATTCATCCAGAGAAACTACCGTATGTAATTCAACATATCCTTCGCCAAAATATAACAAGGGATGGTTGGTTTAGAGTTGATTCAGATTTTGCAGCCTTTTATATGACACTTCTTGCAAATAAGATATGCGACACAAACTCAATTGCATTGCTAACTGACAATGCGCTTACATCTAATCTTACTGACAAGGTTAGGTTGGACAACCAAATTGCAATTAAGGGCTGTGACCACCATGACTTCTATCATCACAGGCATCAAGAAAAATATATTCACCTTGCTCAAGGTATGCTTACTAATCTGATAATTGAAGGAGTAAAAATCAAATCATCTTCATCACTGGAGGATGTTGTGAAATTTAAACACAGACACCGTGACGAGCTTGGTCTTTTTAGAATCAATATTGCGAAACTCACAAAGAATGTTTCACAGGGAAAAAAATTAGATGCAATTAGACAAGAAGTTGAAGACATTTATAAAGACGAGTTTTTACCTTCATATAATAATTTTAAAAAAGCATTAAGCGGATCAGGTATCAAGTGGATATCTGACAACTTTATGAAGGTTTCGGTAATTTCAACAAGTGCGACAGCTTTACCAATGGCATTACTTGGACTTGCTTTACCACAAGCATTAATAGCTGGTGCAGGTGTTTCTTTAATTACTTCGTTAATTTCTTATAATGAGGATAAGAAAGAAAGGCTTAGGACAAATCCTTATTCTTACTTACTTGCCGTGGACAAACAAGTGTGATAGTGGAAGAATAAAAGAACGAACGCACAACAACGGGTCATTAAACATGCCGGGTTCAGAGGGCTTTCGAGCGTCACATCCCATATCGTGGTTTGTCATGGGGAATACAGACGTAGCTCCGAACCCCGGCACGTTGCATACCCGCGGACGTTGGCGGTAATGCTAAAAGACAGTAACGAAATTATAAAGCAATGACTCTTGATATAGAAATTGACAACATTACACTGGACATTTTGACGACAAAACTTAA
>JAJTBW010000207.1 GCA_021286705.1 Sphingobacteriia bacterium | reverse complement strand
ATAAGAGAGTCATAAGAGAGATATAAGAGGGATATAAGAGGGATGCTTTAGAGATCCTGAATATCAGATGGTTGGAAGTGTGATTATTTGGGGCTGGCAAGAGAAATTTGGAAGGGATGGGCGGTTAAAAAGTGTTTTGGCCTTTTATTTAGGGTGTCCCTCTGTCGATGTCAGGAAATTTATAGACTTTTCACAGTATACCTGTCATTGTGATAAACAAAGAAAAAGGACTGTTACCGAATGATAACAGTCCTTAGCAAATTAAATAATCCTTATCTATTTAACTAGGAGTTGGATTTCAGAACGAGCTTTATCAACTGCCGTAGTCAACTCCTTGCTACCATATTTGGTGCCAAGTTGGCTTAAAGTTTCAAGTAGCATAACATCTTCCTGTAATTGATCAGTATATTGCTCAGTAAACTGAGGCTCCATGCTGAGGAAATACTTTATATCATCAGTGAAAATCTTCAGCAACTCTAGACTTAACTTATATCCTTTATCAGAAGCACCTGCCTGGAAATACTGTTCAGCCATAGGGATAACATACTTATCGTATGGTATCTTTTTATTGGGAAATAGTTCAAAACAACGATCCAGAGCCTTGATTGCATCAGCCTTTCGTCCCATAGAGATAAGACCTTGAGCAAGTCGCATAAAACTCTGCTTTGGAATAATTGAGTTCCTATTACTTTCTCTGTCTACGACTACTTCCGGTTTCTCAAGATTTCCCCATGCAGGGCACTGATTCATAAGAATATTGTAGCTATTATCGACTGAGACACCACCCATACTACTCACATAATTCGTGGCTTTAACAGGCAAGAACTTGTAAACAATACCCTCTAAATGGGTGTATTGATCAAAATTCTCAAACAAAGCATTCATTGAGCTAGGAGTTGCCAGATAGATTGGGCGTTTCCAATCGTTCGTTGCAAGTAAATCAAGGAACATGAGATCATTTTTATAGATATAATCTCTCTTGATCTTAAGATCAATATATGGAAGAAGTCTACCATACATCTCTTTGGGCACCATCCCACTAGCTTTTAAAGCATTGGTATCAACCATGATTCTGACTTTACGAGTCGGGATTACAGGGAAAGATGAACCACCCATATCACGACGTGCTTCAGGCGTTCTCAAGAATTTAACCAGATCTTTGAGGTTAACGAGAGGTCCCTTGCCATTATAATCTGAGACAATTACAACATCATTATGACCTTTGTCATATTCGTCATAGCTCAGAGTAAGAGGCAAAGGATCAGAATTGTAAACTTTACGCATCATCTGATGAATATACCATTCACCACCAGCGAGCATATAGTTCACCACTCTAATGTCTGTACGATAGTTCTCAACTTCCTGAGCATACCATAGTGGGAAAGTATCGTTATCACCATTAGTGAACAATACAGCATCTTTTGCACACGAGTTTAGATAGTTGAATGCAAAATCTCTTGCAGCAGTTTTACCGGCTCTGTTATGATCATCATATCCTTCGCTTAGCAAAATTGAAGGAACTGAAAGACTAATAACTAATGCCACAACTCCAGCAATTGTCGGATTAATGAACCTTTTCAAGAAAGAGGCAATGGCTGCCACACCAAAGCCAATCCAGATAGCAAATGCATAAAACGACCCTGCATAGGCATAGTCACGTTCTCTTGGCTGATATGGTGTCTGATTTAGGTATACAATGATTGCTAATCCTGTCATGATAAACAGCAAAAAGACGACAAAACTATCACGACCAGACTTCACAACATGATAATACAATCCGATTAGACCCAACAGAAGAGGTAGAAAATAGAATTTATTTCTTGCTGGATTCTGACGATGCTCAGGAAGTTTGTCCTGATTACCTAAACGGCTATCATCAACAAAATTGATTCCACTTAACCAGTTACCATCTTCAATCCCTCCCATATTTTGTATATCATTCTGTCTTCCAACAAAATTCCACATAAAATAACGGAGGTACATGTTTCCAACTTGATAGGAGAAGAAGAACCGTAGATTTTCACCAAAAGTAGGTCTAATACGTGTTTCTGTCTTGCCATCTGGAGTAGTTACCTGAATTGGGACGCCTTTAATTTCACCCCATGATTGATATGCACGGATATGACTTGGTTTCTGATTACTCCACATACGTGGGAAGATAGTAGTAAACCGGGGGTCATATACAGCTTCAGTTTGTTTGCGATCATCAACTATTACATATTTACCATCAGCTTTACTCTTCTGATAAACAGGAGTGCCATCTTTATAATCAATAACAGGAGCATTGTAATATTGACCTGAAAACAGAGGCCATGTACCATATTGTTCACGATTCAAATAACTTAGTAAACCAATAGCATCTGTAGGTGCATTCTCATTAATAGGAGTATTTGCATTAGCTCTGATAATCAGGAGCAAAAATGAAGAATACCCTATAAGAATAAATGTAAATCCAAGGATGATAGCATTTAAAATATGGCGCTTATTATAAGTGAATCTAACACAAGCAACCAACCCTGCAACCATAGCCAACCTAATAAAGAAACTACCCGTTGAATCTGCTCCTACTAAGATCGTAAAAAGGAAGACAGAGCCAGCTACATAGAAAAACAATCTGTATTTATCACCCTTCTGTGTAAACAACAATCCTGAAACAATCATCAGAATGATTGATAGAGCAAAGAATACTGTACCACTATTGAAAGGTAAACCAAGCGAGTTTACAAAGAACAACTCTACTCTACCAAACAGGTTTACTATGTCAGGAATAATGCCATACATGATAACAGCAAGTATCAATATGGAAAAGATTCCAGTTAATACAAACCCCTTAGGCGAGTAGGAGAATTTCTTATAATAATAGACATATACAATGGCCGGTATTGCCAAAAGGTTCAATAAGTGAACACCTATAGACAACCCCATTAAATAGGCAATAAGGACTAACCATCTTAGAGAATGAGGCTTATCAGCTTCGACTTCCCATCTTAGGATCGCCCAAAAAACGAGTGCAGTAAAGAATGATGACATCGCATATACCTCACCCTCAACGGCTGAAAACCAAAAAGAATCAGTGAAAGCGTATGCCATTGCGCCTATAAAACCACTTCCCAAAATGGAGATGATGTTCGCTCTTGAATAATCACCATTAGGAGCAACTACCTTTTTTGCCAGCATGGTTATGCTCCAAAACAGGAACATAATGGTTAATCCACTCGATAATGCAGACATGGCATTAATCATCATTGCCACTTTGGACAGGTCAGAGCCAACAAATTCAGTAAAGAATCGTCCAATAATTTGGAATAATGGTGCTCCTGGGGGGTGCCCCACCTGAAGTTTAAATGCTGTAGAGATGTATTCTCCACAATCCCACCAACTGGCGGTGGGCTCTAATGTCATAAAATACACTAGAGTGGCAAGAGCAAATGTTACCCAGCCAATTAAATTGTTTAATCTTTGGTACGTGTTCATCAGGTTGATCTAAGGTTTTGAAGCCTGAAAATAACTTAATGTATTGTATAGCTTTATGCTATACCGGATTATTTGCGAAGTTATGAAAAACTGACCGTCTTAACTATTTCCTTAAAGTTAAAAAGTGTTACTATGGCTGCATTTTCAACTTAATAACAATTATAAATCCATTTCAATATTCATCAACAACCTAATTTACACTCTGTTTAATGCTTGCTATGACATAGCTTTTCTACTGCAATTTTCTCAGATTTCTTAGGATAAATGATTCCTGTCCAGTAACTCAAGTATGCTAATTGGCATCATGCTAATCAATTTTCTGATCTAGAGAACTAGTTTTTTTTTATGCAATTTTTAAGTTCAATAATAAACATCATCACTAACAATCACTGGCTTTATGAATATCAGATTGATAATCCTAAAATCAAACAAATATCTAACCCAAGAAACCCAACTCATTTCTAATAATTTAACTCATCTGGAAAGAAATGCTCGACTTAATTTCAAAAAAAGATGCCCACACCCCTTGCAGAATAACAAACTTTATCTACCTTTGCAACCTCAAATTATGGTGTCTGTCCGATGGTGTAATGGCAACACAGGAGGTTTTGGTTCTCTCGTTCCAGGTTCGAGTCCTGGTCGGACAACAACACTAAGAACGGGTTTAAGTGAAAATTAATTCACCTTAAACCCGTTCTTTTTTGTTTGAATTTGTGTCCTTGAATTCTGAATTACATTCAAAACAAAATCTATAAAATGCAAAAAGGAGGGTTGTCCCTCCTTTTTAATTAAACACTAGTCTCACTAACAAACACCTAAAATAGTTTTGGTTACTTTCTCCAATCGTATCACCTTTCCCTAATGTACTATATCCGAATTCTAATAAAATGCTTTCTAAAAAACAGGGGCATAAAACTTAAATCTAATCAACGTTTTATCGCCCTGTTCATTAAGATTTAATGCTTACCTTCTCAACAGCTTGCATTTTTAATCTTTTACGTAACCAACCTGCCTGATCCGACATCAACAGCTAACCACTGTAATCTTCGGATCAGATCAGGAGGCAACGAACCAACCAGGTACCACAACCCTGTTTGAATTGTGTGTTTTATACACATCCGTTACTGATACGACTCCTTTAATCAAAATGAAACTAAATTGTCAACCGCACCAAATAAGGAGTTTAATCGCATCACCGTAATGTGTAATTAAAACACTAACACAAAAGTATATTAACTAATTTCAAAAATCAAGAGCTAAGCGATCTTTTTTAGAAATTTTAACATTTAATTTTCTTTTAGGGTATTTACAATCGATTTCAAAGAAGTAATCAAACCCTAAGTTTCAAGCCACCTTATCAATAAAGCGTATCTTTGCCTGTTTTTCTCGAGCAGGCAACCTGAATAACAACCAAAGCTCTCCTGCCCTTCTTTTAACCAAAATTCAAATCAAAAAAGAAGGTTCTTGAAAAAAGTAATAGGTTATGATTATCAGTAAAGAATTTACGCCTAAGCTCTTTAGCTTATTAAAAAGTGGGATCCCGGCCGCCCAAATCAGAAAAGACATAGTTGCCGGAATCATCGTCGGAATTGTTGCTTTGCCACTCGCTATCGCTTTTGCAATCGCTAGTGGCGTCTCTCCTGAAAAGGGTTTAATAACGGCAATTATTGCCGGTTTTATCATTTCTCTACTTGGTGGATCAAGAGTTCAGATTGGTGGTCCTACAGGGGCGTTTATCGTCATTGTTTATGGTATCACGCAGAATTATGGCATTGAAGGATTAACTATCGCCACTTTCATTGCAGGATTTTTGATCCTAGCTATGGGATTACTTAAATTTGGCACTCTACTTAAGTATATCCCCCACCCTTTAATCGTTGGGTTCACCAGTGGGATTGCAATAATTATCTTCTCGTCTCAAATAAATGATCTGTTAGGACTAGGTATTGCGAAGGTTCCATCTCCATTCATAGAGAAATGGTATGTTTACTTTACAAATCTCTCCTCAATAAACCCCTTCGCTATTGGTATCGGGCTTTTAACCATTCTCCTATCCCTTTTTTTTCCTAAAATAACCACAAAAGTCCCCGGTTCTTTAATCGCAATTATTCTAGCGACAGTAGCCGTACAGGCCTTTAAACTGCCTGTTGAAACTATTGAAACAAAGTTTGGTGCCATTCCAAATGAGATTCCTAAACCTCAATTTTTTACGTTGACTTTCAATCAGATCATGGGACTGATTCAACCAGCTTTTGCAATCGCATTGCTTGGAGGCATTGAAAGTCTTCTCTCAGCTGTGGTAGCTGATGGTATGATAGGGACAAAACATAGAAGTAACATTGAGTTGGTTGCTCAGGGGCTTGCAAATATTGGATCAGCAATGGTGGGAGGAATTCCTGCTACTGGCGCAATCGCAAGAACGGCAACCAATATAAAAAATGGAGGAAGAACACCTATTGCCGGAGTAACTCACGCCGTTACTCTACTCCTGATTATGCTAGTTGCGGCTCCTTACGCCAAACTTATTCCTCTATCATGTTTAGCCGGAGTTTTAGTAGTCGTTGCCTATAACATGGGTGAATGGCATAACTTCAAAAGTGTATACAGAGGTAATTTCTATGATAGATTAGTATTACTCACAGTATTTCTGTTAACGGTAGTATTCGATCTTATTATTGCCATCGAGATCGGTATGGTGCTATCGGCATTCCTATTTATCAAACGAATGAGCGATATTACTAATGTAAAACAAGCCCTTGAGACTGATCGTGACGAAGATTTGCCTTCTATTGATCTCCCTAAAGGGGTCATGTTATATGAAATCACAGGAGCTTTATTCTTTGGCGCAACTCAATCTTTTCAAGATATCTTAAGACAGACTCACTCCAAACCCAAAGCAATTATACTAAACTTCAGGAATGTAACACTTATCGATGCCACTGCGGCATATCGCTTAGGTGATATTGTTAAAAGCTTCCATTCAGAGGGAACGGCTGTTTTCTTAACTGGTTATTCTCAAAACATCGAAGCTGAACTAAAAAGCGATAAAGTTCTAACCTATGCTAAAGTCAATCCAGATATCATGGAATGTCTGGAGGAAGCAAAGAAAATAGCTAAAA